>NZ_JBSWYM010000032.1:0-32284 GCF_056161105.1 Pseudoalteromonas sp. AWH4_217
TGAAGCCCCGGTTGAGGTGCAAGCTGAAGAAGCACCTGCTGCTGAAGCCCCGGTTGAGGTGCAAGCTGAAGAAACGCCTGCTACTGAAGCCGCGGTTGAGGTGCAAGCTGAAGAAGCACCTGCTGCTGAAGCCCCGGTTGAGGTGCAAGCTGAAGAAACGCCTGCTACTGAAGCCCCTGCTGAAGCTGAAGAAGCACCGATTGCTGAACAAGCTGCAGCGCAGACAGTATCAGTCCGCTCTCGTTATCAATACGTCGCCGAAGCACCTATGACAAAAGCGACAGCTGATGATAGTGCCGATACCACCATTTCAGTAACTGCCATGCCTGACTCTATGCGCGAAAAGGTAAGTGACAGCGGCCAGGGCTCTGGCTCTAAGTCTCCTACAGCACGCGCAAGCTCAGCAATGGCATCACCAGCCAGCTATGAATAAGCGCTAAGCTACACGATAAAAAAGGGTCGCCTGTGCGGCCCTTTTTAATGCCTTGAGATCTGAACAGCCAAGTAGATATGTGATTTCTAAATCGCGATGAAGCCAAGCAGCCGAGACTATAAGCCCGAACAATCGAATTATGGCACCTCAATTAAGATATCTCGTGAAGATCCGGCACACATAAAGACAAACCGCACTAAACGACAAAAAGCCAAGAGCTTAGGCTGTATCCAAGTAAGAACAGGCCAACTCACTCAGAAACCAACATCTGAACACCATAGTCACTGCATCGGATAGGAGGCGTAGTTGACATCAGAAGTGGCAGTATTTTACCAATTGGAATAGCTTGACACAGCTAGATTCAAAGGGGTCATATAGATAAATAAGTGATATTTACACTTTGATGAAAAGAAAATACCAGAGTCATTAATTCTGGTACTTCGTTTTTTGAGTTAAATATACAGTTTTTCAGTCGCCAACACTTTTTTCAGATAGCGACGAGTTTCATTGTAAGGTAACCCCTGCTGCAACGCTTCCAGTACACGCTCGGGAGACAGCGAGTTAATAACTCTCGCTGCCCGCTTAATATTGCGCGAGCCATCCGCATTAAATACACTGGCGACATTGCCTGCCCCCGTGTTGTAAGCTGCAATCATGCAATACTTACGGCTTAATGGGTCCTTGATCGCGCTAAGATAACGGTCATTGAGAAGGTGTAAGTAAGCCGTTCCAGCTTCGATGTTATTATCCACCACATAGAGATAAGGCGGGCTCATTGGTTCATCCAGTTTGTACAAGTAGCGATTGACGTCTACGCCGGCGCTGGTTGGTACTATCTGCATTAGACCAAATGCCGGAATATGCGATTTCGCCAGAGGATTAAAGTGGCTTTCTGTGTGCATGACAGCCAGCACCAGGCTGGTATCGATTTCAAAACGTTCGCTTTGCTTTGCAATTTGACCTTGATACTCTGAAGCACGTTTTTGTGCCAGGCCATTTTTCGGCATTTTGATCCGTACCTGAGTCACTTGCTGCGGCTCAGTCTTAGAGATCTGTCTAACAGATTTTGTCAGATTTTTGATACGCTTAGTGGCAAGTTCATCAAGTTCAGCTTTCTTTGTTGCCAACTCATTATTTGCGGCTTCCAGCAACTGCGGCTCAGACTGCAATGCCAGTGCTGCATCGGCCTGTTGCTCCGCTAACTTTTTCTGTTCCTGTGTTTGTTGCTTGATCTGTGCTTTGGCGGCGATGATAGACTTTACACGTAGTCCATTATCTATCGCAACCTGCTCTCTGTAAGTCTCGCCATCGGTTAACGATTCACCACTGAGAAATGATTGGAAGAGCACCCCTTCAGATTGGCGAAACCTTTCTATGGCTTGCGAAATTTCTTGCTCTGATACATGGGTGCCGGCATGATGGCGCACACTGAGAACAATTTCATCATTCTCAAAGTCAACTTCTAACCTTTCCCGGTTGTCGTCAGAGTAGCTGACAAACTGGCTCTGGTTTGAAACTTTCGCCTCTCCCCACTGCTGGATCAGTATGTCACGAAACGCATCAAACTCTGCAAAATGTTTTTCTACGTAGTCATTAAACTCTTGCAAATGCTGCGCTTTATAGCGTTCAAATTCCGTTTGCTCCTGGGCGTTGTTATCATAGGTTTGCATTGCCGCTTCCAGTTCATTAAATAAACTAGATGTACTGGCGAGAGCAGCAGCGGCAGCAAACTGAGATGCAATCGTCAATGCAAGTATGTTTTTCACAGCCCACTCCTTCAATGAACAGCGCACCCGTTGGTGCGCTCGCTATTAGTTTGTCAATCTGGCGATTTCTTTTTCCAGGTCTTTTTCGGCTTTAAATGCTTTGAACTCTTGATACAAGAATTGTTCATCCTGTGGATTAATCTGTTGCTTGCTTTCTTTTATCAGGTCTTTAAACAGGCTTTTAGTTAGCGCCGGCGATAACGTCGTAAGTGCACAAAAATAATCTTTGCCGCCAATCTCCACAACATCAGCTTTAATAACGCGTGAACCGTTTAAAGTCTGCTTAGTCAGTTGTTTGGACACAGAGCTAAAGGTTGCCCCAACAGTCGTCTCTTCATTAGCATCAGTACGATTAGAGAAAGTTTTATCTAATCCTTCGATGCGTGTCTCAATTTGCTGGGCTAAAGCAAGCCTTGCGTTAGCAACAGCCATTTTCTGGTCAATAGAGATATTGCCAGAAAACTTCACGCAATCCGCAGCAGCGATGCCGTTTTCAACAGCTGGATTCAATACCCAGTCTGGTATATTTATCTTCGACTCAGAAGCTGTTTTTTCTCCAGTGGAGCTACAGGCTGTTAACATCCCAGCAACGAGCATAGTAGTAATAAGCGGTTTGATCTTCATGATATTGTCCTTCGAGCTATTGATTGCCTAAGCGATGATTTAAATTTAACAAAAGCCTGACTGCTTTACAGTAATAAATTGTAAGAACGATTTCTTACAATATTCAGCTTCAAAAAAAGCAAAATAATCTTTAAGTTAGTGCAAATATATCCAACTTATTTGGTATAGTCACCGTAAACTTTATCACAAGCAAAGGAAGCGTAATGCTATCTCTTCTTCGTACTCTGCATTATCGAGCTTGGTTAACCGTGACCCTGATAGTGGTTCTGACAGGATGTAATTCAACACCCGCCAACAAAAATGCAATACTACTCGCTCAAAACGGTCACTATGAGCAAGCCAAAACAACAATTGAAACGACCTACTCTGCAACAGGTAAAAACAAGCTGTTACGCTATCTTGAATTAGGCACATTGTATCACCTGGAGCAACAGTATGAGTTGAGCAATGATAACCTCGACACTGCCAAAGAAATCATCGAAGAACAATATACTGTTAGCGTGTCAGAGCAAGCCTTGGCGCTACTTAGCGGACCAACTTACACCACGTTTTCAGGCAAAGCATTCCATCGCCCGATGATCAATGTATTTAAAGCGCTAAACTACAACGCTCTGGCAAACCAGCATCCAACTCAGAGACAATATTATTTGGATGCTGCTTTGGTTGAAATGCGCCAGCTTGATACCTATTTATCGACATTAACCGACGAAACGGGTGGTTATGATGGCAAGCCAAGCGGTGACGGGCTCACCGACAGTGTTATGCGTATTTTGCAGCCGCTCCTGGCACCGAACGACTTACTAAAAAATATTGACTATAAAGATGATGCATTTGCTCATTACATCAGTGGTATTCTGTATGAAAGCAGTAACGAGTTAGATGCTGCCCGCATCCAGTATCAAAGAGCTGCCACAGCCTTTGAGCAAGGTTTTGCTAAGCAGTATGACTTAAACAGTACCGTCACACAGCAAGCTTATTCTGATTTGGCTCGAGTCATGCGCAAGGCAGGTGGTTATGGCAATGAACTTAGCGCACTTGAAGAGAAGTGGGGACATAGCATTAGCAAGACAAAGCACGCAGGCCCTCTTCTAACAGTGGTGCAAAATGCTGGGATTGGTCCACAGCGCAAAGAGTTTAATTTGTTATTAAAAGCAGATCACAATGCCAAGGCACTGGTCGTGACGCCAATACTCTGGGGGACGCCTGCTGAGCGACGAGCTCAAATGTGGTGGTTCCAGATGCTATATGCAGATACCAGCTTGTTCGACATGATGCAAAATTATGCTACCGGTGACCTGGGTGATGTTGCGATGGGTGCGCTGACTAAGCGTTTGCCTTTGGGTGACTCTCTTTGGAAAAGTGCCAAGACTGCAGGACTGATTGATGCACTGGAACACGGCAGCCGCATTGCGGTGACATATTTGGAGCCATTTGAACAAAAAATCGAGAAGACCGAGCTTTGGCTTGGCGGCAAAAAAGTAACAGAGCTGGATAACTATCACTCTGTAAGCCTGCTGACCTTACAAAGCGCACTTAAAAATGCCAACACTGAGATGCAAATAGCACTGACTCGAGAGGTTGTTAAAGCCATGACGGCGCATAAGGCAATTCAGAGTACCGGTCTGCAGGCATTTGATGGCTTTGCCAAGTTAGCAACCAGTGTTGTCAATGCTGTTACAGCAGGGGCTGATTTACGTCAATGGCAGTCGCTTCCATCACACATCAAACTGGCACAAGTTCCTGTCTCACAAGGTACGGTGAATATTACGCTCAAAACTAAACTGCGTTCAGGCAAAATCATAGAGCAATCTGACACAATAGAAATCAACGAAAATATGACGCTGTGGCATACGCGCACTTTCATTGAAAGTGCTAAATCTGCGGCACCATCAACTCTGTTTACAATGGAATAATTGTTATGAACTGTAAAACCACACTTTTAAAGCTAGCTCCTTTGGTTGTTGCATGTAGCTTAGCCATCACTGGCTGCTCTTCAACTAAAGTACAAAGAGTAGATGCAAATCAAGAGGTTGCCCTTTCTGACAAGTGGAACGGCAAGGACTCGCAATTGGTTGCAGAAGCTATGATCAACGATATGTTGAGCTTTCCATGGGTTAACGATCACTTACAAAAGGAAGGGGCTCGTCCTGCTATTATAATTCAGTCAGTACGCAATAAATCGCATCAGCATATTGCAGTTGATACCTTTTTAAATGATTTAAAACGTTCAATTTTACGGAGCGGCCAGGCGGACTTTGTAGCAAACAAAGATGTTCGCCAGGAGATCCGAGACGAAAGGAAAGACCAGGAGCTCAATGCCAGCCTTGAGACGCAAAATGAAATGGGTCAGGAGCAAGGCGCAGATTACGCTCTGTCAGGCACTATCAACTCTTTTGTCGACCAGCAAGGCGGCGATCGCGTGACTTTCTATCAGGTCGACCTGAGATTGATCGATATGACCACAAACCGTGAGGTATGGAATGGACAGAAGAAAATTCAGAAGCTTCAGGAGCGCTCACGCTTTGGCTTCTAAACCACTGCTCGCAACCCTGCTAGCAACAGCAATTATCAGTGGCTGTGGAGCAAATAATGCTAACCAGCCCCCTGTTGACACAAAGCCAGCATGGATCACCTCCATGCCAAGCTCAAGCTATATGCTCTACGGTGTCGGGAACGCGCAAAACACGGGCGATTTGCAGCAGGCAAAACTGGCGGCGCAGGAGGCAGCCCGACTGGCTTTGGCAAAACAGCTTAATGTCACAATTTCTGCCACTACGCGCATCGAGCAGTCAGCAACTGAGAAGTCAATGCAGTTTCATGTGGATGAACTGATCAATTCGAAGGTGCCGGATATTCATTTGCAAGGTGTTAAAATTGAGGATGAATATGTCAGTGCAGATAGACAAACCGTTTTTGCGTTAGCCGCCTTTAACCGCACAGAAGCAGCTATGCAAACAGAGTTAACGATTCGTGCGTTTGATGAAGACATTGCACAGTTCAGGTTGGCAGCCACAGGAAGTAAATCTCAACAGCTGAAACAGGCTGCCGCGCTTAAAGAGCTGTTGGTCAAGCGCAACAAGCAAAACCGTTTCCTGACGCAGCTCCAAGCCGCACCTCTTGCTTTGCCTGAAGCGGTTCGAGCCAAACAAGCTGAGGCGGATGCAATCATTAACGACATCAGCTTTAGCATTGAGGGAGATAGCAAGGCACATCGCAAGGTTCGCGATATTTTGGCAAAAGCACTGAGTTCACAGGGAATAAAAGTGACCACAGGTGATGCCGACTTTGCTCTCAAATTTACTGTAGACTGGCAAGATATGGAAAAAACCGGCACCTTCTACAGCGTAGCAGAGAGCTATCTGGTAGTGCTGGAAGACGGTGAAGAGCAGGCACACTTTAATACTAAAGTAAAAGCGGCTTCAAGCTATAAAGAGACCGCCAAAAGCAATGCAATGACCAAACTAGCTGGCAAGTTAGGTACTCAACTGGCACAGTTTGTTGTCACTGGTAAATCCTAAGTTGGACAAGTCTTAACTTGATCTGTCAGATTTGACTAATAAAGTTTAATCAAATCTGACAGTCTCGTATGTGCCATTACCCGCCACTCAACTCTCCTGCTCTTTCCTGCTGGAAATGCCTTGCCTTTCAATTGCTACTATCACAGCTAGCCATTTTCAGGCCTTTTTTGGGATGAAAAACAACCGAACCAGAAACGGTGTTAATTAACACTGACTCTTTATTAATCTTCCACGATGTACTTGGTGCCCCTGGCAATCGGTAAAAAGGCTTTATGTTGTAGCCCGCATCAGTATGTTCAAGTCTATAAATCAAGCCGTTATTTAAGAGCATGTGCGCTAGTCCGGTAATGACATAAGCGTATTCACCCAGAACATATATATCTTCAATGTTCTCGTTTAATAAAGTCTCAGTTGTTTCATTGTCAGTAAAAACTACAAGCTCACCGCCCCATTCACCTCGTTTGTCACCAGTCAGCCACTTTCCACCAAATCTAACGGCAAGTGAAGGCACTACAAAACTCATTGGAGAGGCGCAGTAATCGCTATATGCTTTGCTGATACACATTGGATTTTTATATTGGAAGGACTCTAACTTTTTCTCTCGTCCTCCGTATTGCTTTACTTCAACAGGCTCAGAAACCATTGCATAATCAGTCTTATCGCAAGTATGGTTTTCTTCTCTCAAATGCTGATAGTCTAGAAATTCAGAAGCAAATTTATCAGGATGATATTTAGATTCGAGCGCTTTGTGGGCTTGCATTGAAGCAACTGTTTTTTGAGCGTACTCTCTTAGCGGTTTGTACCAGTGTGTTTTGGCTACTCTCTTAATGTAAGGAATTGTGGCGTGATCTGCCAATAAATGAAGCGCTTTAATCGCTGCATAAGCCTGCTGCCAGTCCACTTCATTGGATATACGTTGCAATAATTCTGGAATAGCCTGGTGATAGCCGATATATCCCAACGTAACTGATGAATGAATCCTATCTTCCCATGATTCAGAGTTAAGATATGCCATTATATCACCACCAACGCTATTAGCAGCTTGTCCCATCTCAGACAAATCTCTAAAAACCATCAGGTTCGGATCAAAACCAGAAGGTCCTGCTTTTTCTCGGTTTAGTTTTCTAACCAATAATCTAGCCCCTAATGGGCTTTTCATGTTCTGGAGAGACATTAAAGCAGCGTCAGAAAATTCAATATTCTTTTCAGCATATTGGTGTATCTGATTAGCTATTTGCGGGTTTCCTGTAATGTAGCCAATGATTGATAGTGCGGTGCGCCTGGCATGTAAGTCTACCTTTTCATTCGTTGCCAGGCTAAATAACTGCATGGCGGATTTATCGTCTGAAATTTTTGTCCAATGTTGGTAATTGTAGAAGACTTCTCTGAATCCTTTAAACTCCTCTTCAGAGCAGGAATCAAAACAACGAAGGCCTTCAATTAAATATGGAATGCCGCCTAACCCGAACCTGTTGAAGGCAGTACCGATTTGGTTAGATGCAGTTTGAACTCTTTTTAATTCAGAAACTAGATATCTGCCAGCTTCATCCCCTCTAACATATCCAAGCGCCCCATATGACCAACCTCCACTCCCATCAAGCTCAATATTGTTCTGGATTACACGCCGAATAACTGCAAAGTCATTTGCATTTAAATCTTTGATATCCCCTATCAAACTATCAGCAACCTTACGGCGATTAGGATCATCTTCAGCAGTGAGTTTAGCTAGCGGTAATAACGCTTCTCGGCCAAAAGATTTAAGCTTGTCTCTTACACTATCATCGACTGTACCGGATCCCCATGCCTTCTCTTGAGTTTCTGGTATCAGTGCAATACATTCATCTACAGAATTACATTCTTCTGCATACGCAGTATGAATGCTCACTGTCACATTCAGCATCAAAAAGATTACAAGCCAACTCCATTTCATCTGAATATTTTCCTAATTCATTGGTTAATGATTGTTTCCAAAAAATAATATCATTTGATTTGTCTTCAATCTATGCCACTCAGAGCGGAGCCAACTTATAGCTTTCAGATGATTTGAAATGTGAAGCCAGTTTTGTTTATCGTTCGTATGGGACCAGTTTATTGATGATAAACCTTTGGTAGACGGCTATTTTTCACTTTTTATTGCCTGTCAGGTGAAGTTTAAACCTGTCCATCTAAGCAGCAAGATAAGATATGAGCTGCGACACCTTAATACCAATTTGCTTAATTAAGTATTCTATTTTGAGGCAAGAAAATATCGTCGATAACACCGTTAGCGGCATATTTGCTCCTTCAAATTGAAGAAGTATTCAGTGGAATTGGTATAATTATATCAATCTCTATTTACTGCATGTTAAAAAGGGCTAACACGAGTTAGCCCTTCTCTGTTTACTCACTTTCTTGCTGATAGAACTTTTCCAGCTGATCTTTGAGGTTCGGCGGCACGCCTTTAATCGTCAAAGTATCACTTTGCGGATCATACAATACTCGCTCGCCAAGATGTTTGCGCTCAAACCCGACGCTCACACCACCACCCAGGCCGGAGAATTTAACCATAGTGGTGACGGTTTTTTTATCTAGCGGAAAAGACTCTTCCAGTTCATAGCCCTGCTGCTTATAAAAGTCTTCAAACTGAACATCCGAAGACTTAGACACTGTATCTGACAAAGATTCGACATCTGCATCTTCGCCACTATTGATACAGTCATTACAATAATCAAACACCTCTTTGCGGATCGCGTCCTTCTCTTCTTTGCCAAATTGTTGCTCAGCAAGGTAATCTTCTACCGCATGTAGCATAGTTTGCGACTGCTGTTTAGGGTCAATACCTTCAGCGCAGCCCAGAAAATCAAGAAAGAAATCTGCTACTTTTCTGCCCGCACGACCTTTAATGAACGAGATATAACGATTTTCATCCGCTTGCGTATCCCAGGCGGTTAGGTCTATACGTGCGGCCAGCTGCATACGCGAAATATCTAAATGCCGCGATGCCGCCAGGTCCAGTTCAGACGTAATCGAGTAATGCTCTTTGATATTGATCATCGCTATCAGTAAGTAATCGCTCGCAACATACTGATAGTGACAAAACACCAGATAGCCAGTCTCATTGAACGCATATTTGTTCAACTCTTCTTTCAACACTTCAGTTGCTTGCTGCGTCAAATGCCAAAAAGCCAGCTCGTTATTGCGATAGCTTTGCATTGCCGACGCAACACGGCTGTCTTTATCAGGATCAAAAGCACAAAAGCCTTTCCCAGGCTTGCCATTATATGCATGGTGGAGTTGCTCAATGAATACTGCTACGCGATCACTGATCTGCATCTCATCTTCACGCAAATGAATTTGTGTTTCTTCGTCTTGCTTGTCGACATAGTGTACAACAAGCTTGTTCACCTCAATGCTCATCTTTGTTTTTAACGCCTCTGGTGTTAGAATAGAGAGAATTATAACTCTTTTTATTTGAACCAACCGATGCCTATCCAGTCAAAATATTCCAACCAACAAGTAGAACAAATTGTCGACCAACTGTTAAATGTACTGACAGAGAATCAGGCAACCGTCGATTTAAGCTTAATGTGTTTAGGAAATTCTATCACGCACATCATTAAAGAGCATGTGCCAGAACAGAAAAGACAGGCGGTTGCTGAAAATTTTGCCAAGGCGTTGACCCAGTCGGTAAAGTAACTGAATGAACCTTTCTTCGCACAGCCCTTTTTCGTCAAAGGCCAGTCAGCTATTAAGCTGGGGGCACTGGTTTACCTTTGCAAACATTGGTTTAGTTTTACTCATTACCTTAAGCTACCTGGCCGCAGACAAAGCGCCTTCGACGGCACTGGGCTGGCTGTATATGTTGGTCACCTGGCTCAGCCACACCAGTTTCATCACCTTTTGTGTTTTTGTGCTGAGCATATTCCCGCTCAGCCTGGTTTTCCCTTACCCAAGACACATTCGGGGTATGGCAGCCTGTATTGCAACACTCGGGATCTCGGTCCTGTGCATTGATGCATTTGTCTATTTCCAGCTGGGTTATCACTTAAACCTTCAAGCACTACCCGAGATACTCTCACTTATCTGGAAAACCATCAGTGGCTCTCCGGCCATCAACAGCCTGATAGTGCTGGCCATTATAGCCTCGATTCTGAGTTTTGAGCTTATCGTCGGCAATCATGCCTGGCGTCATCTGGAACGTTTGAAAGGCTACTCCTTCCCCAAGTTAGCCAGCTCTATTTTGGTAACCTGCTTTGCAACCAGCCACATTATGCACATCTGGGCGGACGCGAATAGTTACTTTGACATTACAATGCAAGACAATGTACTGCCATTATCCTACCCAACAACGGCTAAGACGCTGCTTGCAAGGCATGAGTTACTCGATATGCAAGAATACAAGCAGGCCAGATCGCTCAATGTCGGGCCCAATGAAGTGACTTATCATCCACCAACTACATTGGATGTTTGCCCTACGCAAAGCACGCCTGTCAACCTTGTGATTGCGAAAGCACTGAATGTGCACACTGAAAAGTTATTGGCGCATCCAGCCTGGTACCATTCAGATCAATTACTCGCGCCTACAAACATTGACGATTTCAGATTCAACTTAATCTATGGTCTACCCGCATACTATAAAAAGCCGCTTGTGACTAACCAGCTGTCTCCGGCCTGGTCTTCGCGCCTCACCTTGTCTGTGACGGGAATATCCCAATTCGATTATATTGATATGGTTGCTGATGCAAACATTGCCGTGTCTTACGCAGGTGAAGGCTTTACATTGCCAGAAGATGCACCTGCCACAATAGTCATTGTCGAGCCTGTTAGCTCTGATATTGTTACAACAACACGGTTTATTACCAATATACCCGCTTTTTTCGGACACTCAGAGTTGATTCAAGTGAGTGACGTGATGACCACATTAGTCGCAGAACACTTTCGATGTGGCGCACTCGCAGCAGCCAGTATGTTAGGCAATAATGTTGCTACAGATACCCTGAATGAAGGTGTAAACTACTCTCGCGGCGTGCTCATTGCCTACAAGAAGGACCGCATCACCCTCATCGCTCAGGATGGCAGCTACAAGCAGATATCTGCCAAAGAAGGGTTCACTTTAGATCAAAAGCTAGACGTCCCCTTTTTAATTCAGAGTATTAAGCGGCTTAAACAGTTCAACCAGACGCCGGCAGGAAACTAACGCGGCGTCAATTAGAACACTTGCGATATTGAGCAATTTTACTATCTTGAAATAAACACAGGTTTCAGGGAAGCTTTCGCTATGAGGATACTGATAATCTTGCCTTGGCTATTATTGCCAATGATAAGCTCTGCAAAAACAACGTTCAGCTACTATAAATGTGTCACAGGGGAAACGACTGTGTACAGTCAGCATCCGTGTGCAGCCAACGCGACACAACATACTGTAAGCCACTCTAATCCTAAAGCTCCCGCCCCTGATGGCCAATACACAAAGACACTCAATAATATTGAGCGCCAACAGCTTGTTCTCAGATTAAAGAAAACACTAAGGGCAAAAAAGCAACAAGCCGCAGTGTTAGGAAGAAAAAGAGATGAAGCAACCCGGGACGAGCAGCGACGCATTTCGCGCATGATGGAAAAAAGTGAACGCGCCAAAACACTCAAAGATGTAAAGCGTAATATAAAGTCTATAAATACTGCGTATCTCAAAGAAGTTAAAATTCTAAATAAAGAGATTGCACGACTGGAAAAGCGCCTTAAACATTTAGAATAACCCTTTATATTATAAGCTCGGGTAAACTACTACCACCGACATTCGGACTTGAGAGGCAAACATTTGTGCGCTAAAGTAACTCGCAGATCAGGAGGTCCGATGAGTTGCCAAGTTCAAACAATCGCAGAATACATACTGTCAGGGTTCCATGCCCATTTTGCGCTATTTCAAAAAATCACGGCGCGAGCTCCCATTGCATTTGCACAACAAAGGTGGGGGGAAATTGAACAAATCAGTAAACAGCGGATCAGTTTATACGATACCCGAGTCAACGACACCGTTGAAGCACTGAAAAACCAAGTCACACTCGCTCCCCCTGACGAGTCACTCTGGCATCAGATTAAACAATACTACGCAGCGTTACTTTCCTTTCACCCTCAGGCAGAACTAGCCGAAACATTCTATAACTCCGTGTTTTGTAGATTGTTTCATCGACGATACTATAAAAACGACTTTATTTTTGTCGCAACCACGCTTGAAAAGCCCACAACCTTACCCATTGAAGCCGAATTCCGAAGCTATTTTCCTGTGGTTTCAGGGCTCAAACCCACAATCCGTAACATGATTTCACATATGGATTTACAATGTGGTTTTCGCGATTTGGAACAAGATATTAGACTGCTGGTTAAAGCCTTCATCAAACAAGCACCGAGTACCCACCACAGTCATCATGGACTGCGCTTTGATATTCTCACAGCACCTTTTTATCGTAACAAAGGCGCTTATATTGTTGGTCGGGTTGTCTCAAAGTCAGGTGTTCAGCCGTTCATCATTGCACTATTACATCATCCCCTGGGTGGCATCTATATCGATGCGCTACTAACCAAAAGTGCACAAATGCGCGTCATTTTTGGCTTCGCACGTGCTTATTTCCTGGTTGAAACCCAAGCGCCTTCTGCAATGGTGGGATTTTTACAGCAGCTAATGCCAAATAAAACAACCGCTGAGCTTTACAATGCCATCGGGTTTCACAAACAGGGCAAAACCGAATTCTATCGCGACTTTCTATTTCACCTGCATCACAGCGAGGATATCTTTACCGTGGCGCCGGGTACGCCTGGTATGGTAATGATGGTATTTACCCTTCCCAACTTTCCTTTTGTCTTTAAAGTGATTAAAGATGTTTTTGCTGAGAGTAAACCCTTCGGCAGGGATACTGTACTGGCACGCTACCAACTGGTAAAAAGTCATGACCGTGTGGGTCGTATGGCCGATACCATTGAATACTCAGAGGTGGTGCTCCCCAAAAGCAAGTTTTCTTTGGAGTTACTGGCTCAACTCAAGGCAACAATCGCCAATAACTTGCGAGATGAGGGAGATTATGTCGTCATTAAGCACTTGTACATTGAGCGACGTATGACACCACTGAACCTTTTTTTGCAGACTGCCGATGAACAAACAGCCAAACAAGTGATCGAAGACTATGGTCATGCTATCAAGGAAATGCTCAGCGTTAATATATTCCCAGGAGATATGTTACTGAAAAACTTTGGCGTGACCAAACATCACAGAGTGATATTTTATGATTACGATGAAGTACAGTATCTGACGGATATGAACTTCAGGCCCATGCCTAAGCCGTCCCTGGAAGACATATATAGTGGCATAGCAGAGCCCTCTGCTGCGCCAAATGATGTATTTCCTGAACAATTGTGTACATTTGTACTGACAGACTCTAAACTCAGAGCGGTGTTTGAGCATGCCCATGAATCATTGCTTAAGGTGGAGTATTGGCAGCAAGCTCAGCGGGACGTAAAAACACATGTTGTGAAACAGATATACCCCTACCCGGCCAAACAACGTTTCTACCAGCATATAGAATAATAAAGGAACACCGTGAATATAAGTAAAATTGACCTGAACCTATTGGTTTATCTGGATACGTTACTACGAGAATGTAATGTAACTCGGGCAGCAAACCAGTTAAGCATAACTCAACCTGCAATGAGCAATGGGCTGAAGCGGCTAAGAAATTTGTTTAACGATCCCATTCTGGTTCGGACGAGTGAAGGCATGGTACCCACAGAACGCGCACTGGAGCTCCAGCCCGTTATCCGTGGTATTTTAATGACATTAGAAGAGACACTGGCACCAAATCGAGAGTTTGAACCAGGGCAAAGTAAGCGGGTCTTTCGGATTATGGCCAGTGATTACGCTGCCAGCACACTCGCGCCTAAGTTACTGAATAAACTGCATATGGAAGCACCAGATACCACACTCGACATTCTCACACCCAGTGATGTTACATTCCATGACGTCGAGAATGGTAAGGTAGATATGGCCATAAACAGGTTTGAAAACTTGCCTCAGTCTTTCCATCACAAACGAATTTGGAAAGATAGTTTTTGTTGCTTGATCAAATCAGACAACCCAATAAGGACAGGCTTTAACTTAGATGCCTACTTAAAGGCACGACACATATGGGTTAGTAAGACCGGCTTTGGCGTTGGCGTGGGTATGGATCCGGCTGACGTTCAGAAACTGGGCTGGGTAGATGAGGCTCTGGCTCACTTTGGGAAGCACCGTAACATCGCAACGTTTACACGCAATTACCACGTTGCAATCCACCTGGCAAAAGAGCAAAACTTAATCGCCACCTTGCCATCAAAAGCTGCCAATATCTACCGGGACGATCCTAACCTGGCAATCCTTGAGCCCCCTTTCCCTATTCCGCCATTTGAACTAGACATGATCTGGAGCCCGCTCTTGCACCGAGACGCCAGCCACATCTGGTTAAGACAAAAAATAGCAGAAGTCGCAGAGGCGCTCAAATAGCCCTCAGCTCAACAACTGATATAGGGGTATCCCCTATATCTCATTCTCTAGCATAGCCAGCGCACGTTTCTCACTGTCACACACTTCACCATTTGCTTCACTGATTTTATGAGCGATTGATACGGCTAATTCGCGCATGGGTTTGTCTACAATGTGGCTTAATCTGTGCTGAATATAGCTTTCAGTCTGTTCCTGCTTAATGGCTACCAGACACTTACCCAATGCATCATCCATATAATCCTGTAACGAGATAGCTGAATTCCAGTGCAAAGTTTTAGCCCAATCCCGGACAATATTCATTTCCTCAGTTTCAATTTTTCCATCAATACTGACAAACAGCAGAGCAATATCCAACAAGGACTCTTTTTGCAATTGCTCCACACATATCCCCATATCGAAGTGGTTCAATAGTTGTTCAAATTTCATATTAATTAGTTCCTTGTAATTGAGATGACCCTTACCAGTGACAGCAGTGATTGTCTTGACAGGGTCGCTGAAATCTTAATTTCCTCTGCCTGACGCCTGCGTGCCAATGTCTGACATATAATCAAACCTAGCATTCAAACATATTCTACAAATGCCAGGTTGTCACTTTAAAAATCGTCAACTCACACCCTCTGAGCTAGACTTTCTTAGAAAACACGGGAGTCGCTATGCCTTTATTGAAGCTCTTATTTTTGAAAGTATTACTTATTTTCAGCTTATCGCTACCTGCTCACGCTCGTATCTCAATTTCTATAGAGGAAGATATTTATCAGTATGCGAAGGAAATTCTGGCGGAGCAATCCATTTCCAATTTCCCTGCTGAAATATTTAACCATCCGAAATGCCAACGTGATGTTGTTGAGTTTCTCATCGCACAACGTGCGCTGCATGAAGGAGGGTTTAAGCACACTTTTAGCTATACACTGGGCAATTACGATGCAAGGAATCTGAAGTTACTAGAATCAGGCTTACTGCTGATGAGTTTTGATACAATCTGGCTCACTCAGGCCAAGTTGATTGACAATGATGTTTATATCTCAGAGCCTATCATCGATAAAGGAAAGTACTTTGCAGGGATCTACACATCACACACCAACAAAGCACGTTTGCACAATAAAATTACCAAAGATCTCAGTAATGTGAGTGTGGTAAGTAGCAAGGCCTGGTTAGTTGACTGGCTCACACTCAAAGCTCTCTCCCCTAAGCAGCTTCATCATGAAGACGACTGGATCACAATGGCAAAGTTGGTCAGTAATGGCTGGGTTGATGTCATGCTGGTCTCCTTCAACAATACTCGCCCGTTTTTCTACGAAGGGGCGGGTTACCGGATAGAAGCGATTGAGGGAGTAAAGGTAGCGCTTCAGGATAGCCGCCATTTTGTCGTTTCCAGGCACCACCCACTCGCCACAGAGACATTTGATGCGCTAAAACTAGGCCTAACAAAGTTAAAAGCCAATAACTTTATCTACCGAGCTTATCGCCAGTGCGGATTCATCAACCCTTTGGTTGATGAGTGGCACACTCTTTAACCCTAAAATCGCAATTATCAGTTTTAATTTTAGGTATTCATAATTCTTCCATTTTCTTCTCCTAAATTTCCAGCCTCTCGGGAATTTGTCATATTAGGAACAAATAATGAATGAACTAAAACTGGAAGTGAACACTACTTTTTACAGCGTCGTCGGCGCTTTCGTTATTGCACTGCTGGCACTGGCTGAACTTTTCACCGAACTCAACCTGTCTTTTCTGGCTAGCCTGCAAATCACCCTAGCCTGTGTAGTAACCATTGCATTTGCCATCCACTTTTTGATGAGCCTGGCAGGTCATAAACGTGTGACATTGTGCAATCAGGGACTGTCATTTTTTAGCCTGACAGGTCGTCGACATTACGTGCCCGCTGAAAACATTCAGTCTATCGAGTTCGTTAATTACGCGGGTCTGACCATTACTCAGGTCAAAACTCACACTGGTGTCATTAAGCTATTGGCTTTTAGAGTACGTAAAGAACAGCAACAGCGTCTTAAAAATATGGGTTACCTGGCGTAGATAACTTGCTCCGGGTACCTATTCTGATTAGCATGCAAATATCAGTGAAAAAGAGACATGTTATGACAGAACAGTATTCAATCGGACAAGCCGGTAAGCCGTGGGACCAGGAAGAGAAGCAACAATGGTTACTACAGCAAACCAAAAAACGTGATTATTTTGAAGATATTGTGCCCGGCATCACTGCACTTAATACACGCTTTCAGGTTGAGCAGTATGGTGTACTAAAGTATGAAAACCACTATCCTGTGTATGCTCTGAAATCTGCACCATGGTGTGCAGAATTGCCAATTGTGCTCGTAACTGGTGGTGTGCACGGTTACGAAACCAGCGGTGTTTTAGGCGCGCTGGCATTTGCCAAAAAGCATGCCCACACTTATCAGGGGAAATTTAATCTTGTTGTGCTACCGTGCATTAGTCCATGGGGCTATGAAACGATTAACCGCTGGAATCCACTGGCTGTCGACCCCAACCGCTCTTTCCATTCACAGAGTCCGGCTGAAGAGTCCGGACTCGCGATGGATTATGTAAATGGTTTCCAGGAACAAATTATCCTTCATATCGACTTACATGAGACTACCGATACCGACAACAGTGAATTCCGCCCGGCACTGGCCGCTCGAGACGGCAAAGTCAACCATAACTGGAATATTCCGGATGGGTTTTATCTGGTTGGGCACAGCCAAAAGCCTGAGGCAGAGTTTCAGCGACACATCATCAACACAGTGAAAAAAGTCACACACATTGCTGAAGCGGATGAAAATAATGCCCTGATTGGCGTCCCTGTAGAACAGTTTGGTGTCATTAATTACGACGCCACCAAGTTAGGACTGTGTATGGGAATGACAAGTGCCCCCTACGTTACAACCACTGAAGTTTACCCAGACAGCCCGAATACAACACCGCAAAACTGTGTTGACGGCCAGGTCGCATCGATTGAGGGCGCAATCAGTTACCTCAACAGTGTTATGTAAATCACGCCATTAACTCTCCGTGCTCGTGAATAATCTCGAAAATGTCTCTAAATGAATGGGCTTTTTGAAAAATATTTACGGGCACATGCAAAGCCCGTGCGATATCAGACGAAGAAATCATGCCTCTTAAACCGCCTTTTTCGTCCATTAACAAAACATGTTGCTGGCCAAGCTCCCTGAGCGTCTGTAACACATCACCTATCTTAGCGTTTGCAACGGTCGAAAAGCGCATTGCATGTAAGTCCTGCTTTTTCGTCATGACATCTTCGACGGTTAGATCACTGCGCGCCACTTGTCGTTTTTGTGCAATTGATAACACCCGACGACCCGACAAATCCTTTGAATTGACTACCCCCAGAAACGTATCATCGTGATCCACGACCAGCTTAGACCTTACGTGGCCGTTCAGCATCATATATACCGCATGGTCTATATCAACATCCTTCTGGATCATCTGTGGTTGGCGTCTTGCAAAGTCAGTTATCACCTTAGTTGCAGGGCTCGACAAACTCAGCGCTTCTGCATCATAGTAATCACAAAACTGATAGACCCCTTCTAACTTTAGGGTTTGTAGCGATTTGTACTCACTCATATGTCCTCCGCTGCCGAACTGTGACCGCACTATAAGGAAAATATGGAACATAGTTGCATTTTATGCAAGACAACAGCTCACTCGGTGTAATCCTCTGTAATGGCAAGATCACAGCGAACTGTTTACAATGTTAGGGTTCGCAATTGTCTTTGCCCGGACACAAATAATGACCTGATTAGTCAGGCCTTATTATTGTGAATATTTCCTGAAATAACAGTACCCGCTTCGGCGGGTCCTTTTTATAAACTGAAGGTAACTAAGGAAATAGTCCCTTCAACAAGGTAGAATCTCCACCGAAAATCAAATTCGTGTGCGTCACTTATACGGAAAGTTAGGAAAAATTTATGGCTTATTTAATCGATGAACAGAAACTAGAAAAAATTTACCTGAAAAGTTACCACACTTTTGGGCGTTACAAGTTTAATGTAGATACGTTCGTCGATAAGCCCGGTATTTCAAGGCACCATGCCATTATAGAGCACGCCAATGACACTTGGTTAATCCGTGATGTTAGTACGAATGGCATCTGGATAAACGATAAGAAGATCGATAAGAACCTTCCTTATCAGCTCTCGGAGCACGATAAAATAGACTTTGCAGCCCCGGGCCAAAACTCTTATGTTGTAGCTAACTTAAATGCCAATTGTCAGTACCTGGTTTCACAGAGCAACCCAAATCAGGTTATCGAGCTGGAAAATCAGATCTTACTCCCAAATGATGAAGAGGCCAGTCATATTGTCTATTTTGATGCGTTACTCAATTACTGGTTTCTTGAAGATCTCAATACTTCAGATAGACAAGCCCTTATCGATGGCGGTGTTGTTTCTCTGTTTGGCCAGCAGTGGCTTTTCTACTGCGCCAACACATCAACAATGACCAAGCACCTCGACAATCAGCCTGTAGTAAAACCAATCGCCCTGAATTTCAGCGTCAGTCAGGATGAAGAAAAGACCGATTTGACACTAGAGCTGGAGGGTCAGGAAATTGACCTTGGTTGTCGTACACATCATTATCTGATGCTGTTGTTAGCCAGAACACGTATTGATGATAAGCAAAATGGCATGGACACAGAGTCCCAGGGGTGGCTTTACCGAGAAGATCTCGCCAAAGCTCTGGGAGTACAAACCAATCATATGAATATTATGGTACATCGCGCTCGTAAACAGCTTACCGAAGCCGGCGGTGACAGAGCACCTGAACTAGCTTATGTGCTGGAAACCAACAATGGTAAAATTCGCCTGAATTGTCAGAATATTACCATTGTTAAGGGCTGCCAGTTAGAAACTCGGATTTCTATCTAGTATCTAAGCATAGTATCTTAAGGCCGGTATGGACCGGCCTCACTGGTTATGCGCTGCTCAAGTGCCCTAAAGCAACCCACCTTATTTAATAACTCCATCATCACAAACAAAGGGCCTATCAACAACCCCATCAGGTCATCCGCAAAAGCAGGTTTTTTTCCTTCAAAATAATGCCCGATAAACTGGATAACCCAACCAACGACAAACAGAGCGAGTCCCATCACATAGAACCAGACAACGTCAATGCCCGCCTGAGCCACAACCTCAAATGCATAATTGGCTGCAATCTGACAAACTAACAAAAACCCTATCATCCAGCTGCCGAGTGTGGGTGACAGATATAAATAGTAAATGCTAACGAGTAGAATCAAACAGGCGGACAAGGTTACCTGGGTCTGTCCGAACAGTCCCAAGGGTAAAAATGTCATCCAGACGACCGCAAACACAATCAGGGGTACACCGATAAAGTGCGTTGCAATATTACGCTTATCTCTGTGATAAAGCGCGTAGTTGATCAGGTGTTGTTCAAGTGATTTCATCATTCTTATTCTTTTGAGTAATTACTTTATTTTATAAAGCCGTAATCCGCTGAAAAAGTCAACACTGTCCCAATATTAGACTGTCCATGTCTTACAGTTACCAGAAATAAAAATGCCGCCAGGCTGCTGGCGGCATAAATCACTGGGTTATCAACGGTGATGAACACGGTTTGTCATCTCCGTTATTAACTACTGTAGACCAATCAGATAAACAAACAAGATAAAAACACAAATTTAACCCAAACGTAACCTTTCACTCATTCCAGAGTGCCGCCCTGCTTGTGTCTGCATAGATAATTGCAACACCTGAGGCTGACAATTTAATTCCAGATGCCGTTTAGCACGGGTGATACCCGTGTAAACCAGCTGACGATTCACCCCTTTTCCTGCTCGTTGAATTGGCGGCAGGATCAATGCAGTATAGTCAAACTCAGACCCCTGCGACTTATGGATGGTCATAGCATACACCAGTTCAAAACTGGGGAGCCTTGCCGGATAAAAGTGCCTTACAGCGCTTTGTTCATCGATAAAGGTTGCGTAAAGCTGGCCATCCTCATCAGGCAATAAGATCCCAATATCACCATTAAAGAGCTTAAGCTGATAATCATTTTGCGTAATCATAATTGGCATACCCGCATAAAATCGGCTGTACGGTACAATTAATCTGCGCTGCGCGAGTCTTTGCTCAATCCGCTTGTTGAGCTCAGAAACACCGTAAGGACCTTCTCTGACCGCGGCCAGAAGCTGATACTGGCCAAACAGTGTATGGATGTCTGCTGCACCGCGCTTATCCTCAATAGCCTTTAGATAGACACTGTATTGATCCGCTGCGCGCTCAAGCAAGGCATTGTATTGCTCAACACCGAGACCATAAAAGCTCAGGTCGCTATACCCGTGACTTATGACCTGCTGCAAATGCTCTGGCTGATTATGATTGACGGCACTGGCCAGCTGGCCAATCCCACTGCCACTTTTAAAGCGGTGGCTTTGCTGTAAAAATGCCGTGGCATTGGCCAGCGCATAACGGCTCGCTTTGCCTTTTAATACCGTACTGCCTGCGAAGCACACCCGATTTAAAAACGCCGCCCGGTTGGCCGTGTATGGAGGTTGAGCTCCCAATATCAGATGACCGCACAAGTCGCTCAATATGCTACCTGTATCAACCGAAGCAAGTTGGTCCTTATCTCCCAGCAAAATCAATCTGGCATGAGGCGGCAATGCTTTCACCAACTTGCTCATCAAAGCCAGGTCAACCATAGAAGCTTCATCTACTATCAGCAAATCGAGGTGTAGCAAATTCTGCTCGTGATGAATAAATCGATTCGTATTAGGGATAACGCCAAGCAAACGATGGATGGTTTGGGCCTGCTCGGGGATCAGCGCAGCCAGCTCAGGGCCCAGTGCCAGTCGCCCTTTTGCACCGATTATTGATTCGCTGAGCCTTGCAGCAGCTTTGCCCGTAGGCGCCACCAGTTTGATACCCAGCGGCACATCGGCATACAGCGACTGTAAAATCGCCAGTAGCTTGGTCACTGTGGTGGTTTTTCCAGTCCCCGGGCCACCTGTAATCACGCAAAAACCGCTGGATGCAGCCATAGCACAAGCGACCTTTTGCCAGTCAACTCCCTGAGCTTGATTGTCAGGAAAATAATGGTCCAGTAAATCGCTTAACTGCGACTCATTCAGACTGATGGATTGCTGTGCCATCGATTGAAAACGAGTACTAAGATATGCTTCATACTCGGCCAGTCGCCCCAAATACAGCCGGCCTGCGAACAACCTCAGCGGTTTCCCCTCTCCTACGGCTGGGTGTTCACTCAGCATCATCAGTGCAGCCTCAGGGTCATCAAACGGAGTATACGGTAGTGTATTCCCCAACCCAGACGCACCGGAAAACGCGCTTACATCGTCGGCACTTAGCGCAAAAGGATTCTGCCAGTCTATTTCTGCAAGTAATAAGCACGTATGCTGACTTTGCTCAGCCCGTTGCAGTAATAAAATAAGATAAAATACCGTGTCGAATCGCTCCTGACATAGCAGCTTTGCCAATGCAACATCCGCAGCACGCACGCGCCGGGCATGAATTAACAGAGCGATATAAGCCTGATGGTCCAGATTGTCGGCCGGGAATTCAAACATACTCTGTGACATTATTCTTCTCCCGCCTCGAATAAGGCATCCAGTTGCAACAAAGTGTCTTCATCAAGTTGTGTAAA
Organism: Pseudoalteromonas sp. AWH4_217; assembly: GCF_056161105.1. NCBI lineage: Bacteria > Pseudomonadati > Pseudomonadota > Gammaproteobacteria > Alteromonadales > Pseudoalteromonadaceae > Pseudoalteromonas > Pseudoalteromonas sp. AWH4_217. Next base: position 22,501 of record NZ_JBSWYM010000032.1, read on the forward strand.
GAAACATCCGGCACCATCGGGTAGCGCCCGCAGGAACAGATAATAGACGCCACCCAGATGACGCTGTGGGCTGTAGTCCGCAAGGCGGTGCTTCAACAGCCGGTGTAAGGCAACGGAGTAAATTAAATACTGAAGGTGGTACTGATGAGAATTCATTGCCAGTGCTAGATTATCAGCCTGATAATCGGCCGCGGTATCCCCCAGATAATTTGATTTATAATCGAGAATGAAATATTGCCCCTGCCAGACAAAAATCAAGTCAATAAACCCTTTGAGCATGCCCTGTACTTCATCGAAGCGCAAGTGGCTGGGCGCGCCGGTAATTTGCGCAACCAACTTGTTGAGTCTGGTATAGGACAACCGCTTAAGTGGTAACTGAAACTCCATTTCTACCAGACAATCCGAGACGCTCAGCTGGCTCAGCGTCAGCTCCGGAAGCGGGCTGAGAGGCGTACTCAGACATCCCAGGATCCACTGCTCCACGGTTTCCTGCCACACCGTATCAAGGTGATATTTCTCCAGACAAGCCTGGGTTGCTTCGGCTAAGATCAGTTTGTCTGGCCGGGTAGGCGCATGGGGCGCCGTGAAGTCAATTTGCTCAAAGATCTCATGTAAACAACTGCCGGCGCGCGCACCTTTAACAAAAGTGTAAGGGGTAAAACGTTTGATCACGCTCGGCTCGGGCAGGTCAATTTTATGGTTCTCATCCAGTGCACCCACCGGGCGATCTGCGCTGGTCTCATGGTAACTCAGCTGGCTAAAACTGGTCATTCGCCAGTTTTGTTCAATCGCAACTTCGACAGGCCGACTATGCAACAACTTTGTTTCCTGGGTATGCTGCGCCTGATACACACAAGGCGCTATGCGCAGCACCTCATACGCCATCCCCTCATAGCGTGAACACAGGTCACGAAGCTGGTCATGCCAATGGGCTGCGTCTGTGATTTTATCCTTGTCGAACAACACATGCCCCAGAGCACATTGCTGGATCCCAGGTTTTTTACTGCGCCCCAGTGGCAGGTTATACAGGCCCAGGCTACAAAAATGAACAGCCCGGGTCAATGCCACATACAACAGGCGAATATCCTCCGCAAGGCGCTCACGCTCGGCATTATGCTGTGCGTTATCGTCCGCATCCAGATTGAGCACCAGCTCACCATTTTCATGATAAATCACTTCACTGGCCTCTCTATATGCAGTGGCAAAAGGCATGTAGACCAGCGGATATTCCAGCCCTTTGGAGGCGTGCATAGTGACGATTTTGACCAGATCGGCATCGCTTTCGAGGCGCAGCTGGGTGCCTTCATAGCTGGGGTTGGCACACTGAGCCTGCAACCAGCGCATCACCCTGTGTGTGCCTTCCAGCTCTATCTGTTTATGCTGTAGCAACTCGGCCAGGTGTCGGTAATCAGTCAGCCAGCGCTCAACTTCATAGCCTGCCTTTTGCCATAGCGTAACCAGTTGATTGTCGACCAGTAAAGACTCCAGTGTGGCCATTGCGCCTTGCTGATACCACAGCTGTTTAAGCTGGGCAAACTGCATCAGGTAACGCTGCCACTGCCCTTCCTGAGTACGCAATGCAAAGATCTGTTGCTCGTTAAGAGCGAACAAGGGACCGGCCAGCACACCACGTAATGCCGCTTCGTCATAACTGCCATGTACAACATGCAGTAACTGCCAGACAGCCAGCGCGACAGGTTGTGAAAACACGCTATCCCGGGCCAGATAAACACTGCTTACGCCAGCCCTTTGTAACGCCTGTTTTATCACACTGGCTTCAACGCGATCTCGAACCAGCACACAAATATCCGCAGCCAGCACCGGGCGCTTGCCAATACGAGCGCGCCCCTCCTGCGCCTGGGTAAGCAACTGTGCAATTTGCGCTGCAAAACCTTCGGCAAGCCGAGGATAGGCGCTGGCTTTGCTGGTAACCGGCGCGTCGTCATCTTCAAGCACATTGAATTGCAAAGCCGCAGGCTCAGTGCCATCCAGAGTAAAGGAATTGTCGGCATCTTTGCCCGCAGCATCGACCTCAATAAACGGAATGTCGCGGTTAAAAATAAAACTGTCGGCTTGCGCGGTAAAAATGGCATTCACTGCACTGACCACCCGTCGGGCCGAGCGATAATTCTTATCCAAAGTAAACTGGCGATTTTCATCCACCTGATGTTTCGCACCAATGTAAGTGAAGATATCCGCACCACGAAAACCGTATATGGCCTGCTTGGGGTCGCCTATCATGGTCAGGCCTTGGGCGCCCTCAGTGCCATAGATGCGAGAAAAGATGCCAAACTGAATGGGATCTGTGTCCTGGAATTCGTCTATCATCGCAACCGGATAAAGCTGCGCAATTTTTTCAGCCAGTGTCTCACCCTGCGCACCATGTAATGCCTGATGCAAGTTTTGTAGCAGATCGTCTGGCGAGATCAGGCTGTGTTCAAGCTTTGCCTGACTCATCAGCGCGCGCACTTCTTTCAGTGCATGCTGCAACAAGGCAATGGGTAATCCTTTGGAGACATTTTGGTGCAACAGCGCCATCTCATCAAACCAGCCCAGCGCCGGGTGGACAATCGGCTTACCCGTTTTGGTATAGTTCTTCGGGTCGCTCAGCTGAGCCTCTCCCCATAAGGCAAACGAATGCTTGCTGCTACCAAATTCAAAGTACCAGTCGTTGCCCATGCAATAGTCGATCAGCGCCTGGATATTGGCCGGGCGTCCCGGCGCTTTGCTCTTTGAAATTCCACTGTCACGCAATAACTGGAAAAAATCAGAGTTTAGCAGCTGCTGTTTAAATGCTGCCGCCCGGCGCTGATACTCAGCTCTTTGCTCCAGCACGACTGCCAGGTCCAGCTCGGGCGCCAGACGGGCATCACCGCGTTTAAGCAAAGGATAAAGACGCTTTGCCAGTGCCTGTGGATGAGAGAAATGTGACAACACCAGCTCAGTTTTATCCGCATCCAGAGGATAGACGAAGCGTCGCCAGTGGTCCTCTACAGCGGCGTTAAACAGCTCGCTGTCATCGAGGATAAACTCCAGATTAAAGCTCAGGTTAGATTCAAACGCATGTTGTTTAAGCATGCGCTGACAAAAACCATGAATGGTAAAAATGGCGGCCTCATCCATGGATTTCGCTGCGGCATCAAGCAGGTGATAAGCCGCTTCCTGATCCGCCACTTGCGCCAGTAGCGCACTGATCAGCGCATCGTCACAGCCGCCGCCGAGTAAAGCATCCCGAGCCTGTACTATCCGTTTTCGGACCCTGTCTTTGATCTCCTGAGTCGCGGCGTCTGTAAAGGTAACGACCAGGATCTGCTCAACACTCAACGGGGTAGTCTGACTCTGTGCATCAACAAGCCCCAGCAGGTAGCGTAAATACAGCCCCGTGATGGTATAGGTTTTACCCGTTCCGGCACTGGCCTCAATCAGGTTGTGACCCGACAAAGGCATGGTTTGGGGATCAAGCCGTTTCATAGCGGGACTCCTGTGCAAGGTCGATAAGCGGGGTCAGTAATTCATTGCTCCACTGTGTAAACTCCGCTTCGCAGGCCTGCAATGACGGGAAACTCAGTGCCACATACGGGTCTTCAGAGTCACCAAAGCCGATGTACTGGCCTCCCTGGAATTTGTTCAGTGCTTTGCTCATATCCTGGGTTTTACAAAACTCATAACTGGTGGCCGCAAAGAAGGGCATTGCGCGGGTGATAAGCTGGGCATAAAAATCCTGCCACTTAGCTAACTGAACCTGTGCGTCATCACTACTAACTGACGGAAAAACGACTTGTTCATCCAGGCCATAGATGTGTGTTTCTGTGTTGGGTGTCACGCAATTGGCTATCAGGTGCATCAGGTAGCCTCGGATCCTGTCTTTGCCTTTAATACTGGCGGTACGATAAAATATTTGCTTGCCCTGGTATAAGTCTCCCAGCCAGCCAAGCAGACGCGTTGAGCCAAGTTGCACACACACCTCCACCGGCTCCATTGGCTCACCCATCACGTCTTTCAGGCGTCCTGACATAGCCGCGACGCGTCCCTTTAACTTTTGCAGTTCAACCACTCCCACATTGGCCTGTGGTAACTGGGCGCGTTGCAGCAGCTGCGCCTCGGGCAGCGGTGTGTCGCTCAGTTCACTGTGTAAGATTTCGTCCAGATACTGATAACGCGTCAGAGGGTCCAGTGCAAATGGCTCACTGTCGGGCGTATCTTCCTCTAACGTCACTAACCTGACGCCCAGCGTATACTGATAAAACCAGCGTTGCGGTGCCAGACAGGCACGCAAAAAGTCCGGTAACTCCAGCTCGTCTGGCAGATCAAGTGCAATCGCTTGCTCAGTGGATTGCTGTGCTAATTCAGACGGTGGCTCACTTTGAGATGGACACCAGTTGGGGTTAAAGCTGTGTAATGGGCCGCTTTGATAATGCTCGCTGCTAAATGGTTGCAAAGGTGCCTGGCGGTAAAGCTGCTCACTGGGCTTGAGGGTGTCATCCTGGTAGCAAAAAGCCCGGTCCAGGTATTCACATAACTCGCTCACCAAAATGGACGGCACCTGCGGCTCATTGTTATAACAAGAGCGACCCAGATAACTGATATAAAGTTGCTGACGCGCACTGAGCAGCGCCTCCAGAAACAGATAACGGTCGTCCAGCTTACGTGAGCGGTCTCCTTTACGGCGCCGCGAATACGGTACCAGGTCAAAACCAATCGGTTGTACCTGGCGCGGATAATCGGCGTCATTCATACCAAGCAGGCAGACGACTTTAAACGGCACGGCCCGCATTGGCATCAAAGTACAAAAGTTTACTGCCCCGGCCAAAAAGCGCTGACCAACCCCTTTGTCTTTGATCCCCTGGCGAACCTGATGTAATACGATCCTGGCATCAACCGGACCGGCAAAGTCGCCATTTATATGGTGTTTTTCCAGCTCATCGATGACTTTATGCAACTGCATCAGATCCCAGCTCTGTTCGGTGTCCTGATCGTAAAAGTCTGCCAGCATGTGTCTGAGCACGTTACACTTCTCGTCCAATGGCGTTGCAGCTAAGAGCTGCTCTCGCGCCTGCTCCAGCGCTTCGATGAAGGCAATTAGCTTGCTCAAAGTGTTCACAGCCATCCCTTCTACCGCATCGGCCGGATATATCTCATTGTATGCCGTCAGCTCATCCGCACTGGCAATGCCAAGCAGCAGACGTTGAAGCCCGTGCCGCCAGGTATTGAGTGAGATCTCCGGCAACCCGTAATCGCGCTTATGCTGGCCATCTAAGCCCCATTTAACCGCCACCTGCTGAAGCCAGGTCTGGATCTGTACAAACTCACTCTGCTCCACTGCAAAACGCTTACCGATGGGCTCAACGCCCAGCAGATCGAGTATATCGGACACGCTAAACCGGCTAAAAGGCAGCCCCGCCAGTGTAACGAAAGAATTTAGCACCGGCTTTTCTTGCTCTATGCTCATATCGGCCAGCGCAAAAGGGATTTTTCTTGCTCCTGATGCACTGCCAAACACCGCTTCAATATAAGGGCTGTAGCTGCCCACATCCGGCATCATCACTATGATGTCTTTTGGCGTCAGTGCCGGGTCTTCATGAAAGAGCGTCAGCAGATGATCGTGCAACAACTCAACTTCGCGCAATGGGGTGTGGCAGTCGCATAGAACTACAGAGCTGTCATCTTCATTGATGGTCAGCTGCCCTTCAGGGCTGACATACCAGTTTGGGTCATCGGCCAGAGACGCACCTTTAAACGCCAGTTGATAGATTTCCTGCTGCAATTGGGCCAACAGGCTGTCATCAAACTGGTCGATAAAACCATCCAGCCAGCGCGCATCGGTTTGCAGCAGCTGCTCTAGATAATCGCGACCTAGCTTCCCCCAGGAGGATAACAAGGGGTTACCGGTATTGTAGTAACTGCCTTCGCCAGCCTGTTTTTGCAACTGAGCGTCCAATGCCGGCCTTACTTGATAGTTAGCCAGGATCTTGGCCTGGGTTTTCTCATCAACCAGGTCGCCCCAGTAGTGTTCACTGGGATTAAAGAAAAACAGCAATACATCGATTTTCTGGGCAAGGGCATTGAATATCTCTAGCTGGTTAGTCGCCATCGCTGACAAACCAAATATGCTGATCCGCTGGGGCAAGCTGGTGATGTCAGCATCCGCCAGCTTTGCCAGTAATTGCTGATGCATATTGGCCCGGTTGTAAGGGCTTTGTCCTAAATTATGAGTATGTTCGACCAGTGCCCGCCACAAATCCGGCTGCCAGGGCGCAATACCCACATCGACATCTTCCAGCGTATCTGTGCCCAGCTCCCATTGCTCCAGCCAGTTTGGCCGGTACATCAGATATTGGTCGTAGACATCGGCAATTTTCTCACATAAAGCAAAGCGCTTAAGGTCACTCTGTGGCAGATCACTGCCCTCTTCCAGATATACTCTCAGCGGCTCGTAAAGCGGGTTGCTGAGCTTCTGGGGTAGCAAGGTAAACAGCTTCCAGCTCATGTTGTTCTTATTAAAAGGTGACTCTTTGGGCACATCCGGCAAAAACTGTTGATACAGCTGCCAGATAAAACTGAGTGGCAGTGGAAACTCAACCTGTGCCGCATAGCCGATATCCCGGCTCAAGCCATTTTTAAGCCACTGAGACATGCCCGGTGACTGTACCAAGACAATTTCGTTAGCAAAGGGGTCATCAAGCGGTGCCTGTTTCAACAACGTTGTAAACTGTGCTTGAAGGGCTTCCATTCGATTTGATTGGATTATGTGCAACATAATGATGTCTCGGGCTTTTTAAGCAGATTTCGGATCTTAGGACAGTGTAAGAGATTTCACAGGGTAATAGCAACGTGGCTGAACACATCGCTAACCAGAGGAATAGCAAAAGAGGAAGCGGTAACCGGGTGCCATTACCGCCGCTTATCCTGTCGGCTCAGAACAAGTCGATCCCTGAGCCTTCGTCGTGGCGCTCAAGCTTATTGGTATTGAGCAGGGTTTCAAAAAATGCGACCTGATCACGACCGTTTTCCTTGGCATAATATAGCGCCCTGTCTGCATTTTCTAACACATTGATTGGAAAGTCATAGGGGCTGATCCGAGCAAGTCCCGCGCTCACTGTGAGCTTTTTGACAAACGGAAAGTGCGTGCTTCGAATAAGTGCTAAGAACTTTTCCAGTTTTGCCTCTATAGACGCTTGGTCTGTCGGCTCAAACACCAGTACAAACTCTTCACCACCAAAGCGGAATAACAAGTCGGTAGAGCGAAAAAACTGCTGCATTTTCTGTGCAACCAGCAGCAAAACTTCATCCCCGCAAACATGACCGTAGTTATCGTTAACCTGCTTGAAATGATCTATGTCTATCATCGCAAGCCAGGATGTGGCCCCCTGATGGAAAGTACGCGGATCCTGATCATCGCGAATATGGCGATTTTGTTTAATGACTTGCTTTTCGAGCAGCTGCTTAAGCTTTTTCTCAAATGTTTGACGATTTAATAAGCCGGTGAGCTTATCCCGCTCATTTTCATGCAATATGGTGAGATAGTTTTCGTAGATACGGACAAAGGCGTTGAGCAGTACCTGTTCATTACTGTCGAGGCCACCAGAGTGCACTTCAATCGCGCCAACCGGTGTTTCATGGATATTGATAGGTAACCAGCGCTTTTCTATGCCATTTGCACTTTGTACAGTAATAATGCAGGAAGACTGCAAACAAGAAATCAATTCAGACTGAGGCTGCTCAATGACTTGCCTGTCAAGCCATTCAAACTCTCGCTCGCCGTGCATGGTCAGGCCAATACTGCGCTCAACAGCAAGATCTTCTTGGGTATTAAAGTTTTTATAGACACATAAGTGTTTACACCCTACCAGCTCCTGAATTGTAGATAGCAGGCTGTATTCAAGTGAATCAATGTCTCTTGTTTTAGTTATTTTAATTACTGAATTGAGTAGCTCTTCTTGCATTCGAAACTCACAGACTCGATTTATGCCAGATATAGTAACGACTTTTCACCAAAGTGTGTACTACCAAGTTTAGCAACAACCAGTGATCATGAAGCCTAATTAAGACGTGGTACAAAGCAAAAAGGCGTCCAACTGGACGCCTTTTCAAAAATAAGGAATGGCGGAGAGAGAGGGAGTCGAACCCTCGATACGCTATAAACGTATACACGAGTTCCAGTCGTGCGCCTTAAGCCACTCAGCCATCTCTCCGCGCTTTAGCACCGCTTGGGTGCGGCGCTAATACTATGAAAAGCGTCGCAATTTAGCAAGTATTTTTTGTAAAAACACAGCTAGATGCTTAGTAACTAAGCAACTTAGCCTATTTTTGTAAGCTTGCAGAAAAATCCAACATACGGTTAAGCGAGCGTAGTGCACCTTCACGTAACTCCATGTCAACGAAGACTTCTTTTCCGCTAGGGTCAATCAAAGCTTCTTCAATGGCTTTAAGGCCGTTCATTGCCATCCACGGACAGTGAGCACAACTCTTACAAGTTGCCCCTTCACCCGCCGTCGGCGCTTCAAAAAATTCTTTTTCAGGACACAATTGCTGCATTTTGTAAAAAATGCCGCGATCAGTCGCAACGATGAACTTCTGATTAGGCATTTCCTGCGCCGCTTTAATCAGCTGGCTTGTTGAGCCCACAGCGTCTGCCAGGTCAACGATCTCGGCTGGTGACTCAGGGTGCACCAATACTGCCGCGTCGGGGTGCAGAGCTTTCATGTCTTTCAGCGCTTTGGTTTTAAACTCATCGTGGACGATACAGGCACCGTTCCACATGATCATATCCGCACCGGTTTTCTTTTGAATGTAAGAACCCAAGTGTTTGTCTGGTCCCCAGATGATCTTCTCACCTTCTGAGTCCAGGTGCTCAACAATTTCAAGTGCGCAAGACGAAGTCACAATCCAGTCAGCGCGTGCTTTCACTGCGGTTGAGGTATTAGCATATACAACGACTTTTCTATCCGGATGTTGATCACAAAACGCAGAAAACGCGTCGATAGGACAACCCACATCCAGTGAACAGGTTGCTGCCAGAGTCGGCATAACAACGGTTTTTTCTGGTGTTAAGATCTTGGCGGTTTCACCCATAAAGCGTACACCGGCAACGATGATCATATCGGCATCTTGTTGCTTGGCACCAAAGCGCGCCATTTCCAGTGAATCTGCAACACAACCGCCGGTTTCCTCAGCCAGGGCTTGGATCTCCGGATCTGTGTAATAATGGGCAACCAAGACAGCGTTCTTTTCTTTTAGCAACGCTTTAATTCTGGTTTTATATTCGGCTTGTTCCTGCTTAGTTAAAGGCGCAGGTTTTGGAGGAAAAATATAATCCTCCGGCATAATTTGTTCTGCTAGACTCATTCTCTCGACCACTAGTCCACATTACGGGATATCCGCGAATTATACGAAAAACGGGGCGATAATCCTAGTTTAAGTCGGAGTTTTGAAGGAATATTTAAGAGATTATGAAAGAGAAAAGAGTATGCATGAATGGTGGGTCATGATGGACTCGAACCATCGACCAATGGATTAAAAGTCCACTGCTCTACCAACTGAGCTAATGACCCGCTCGGTGTTAAAGTGCCATTAAGTCGTCCTGACGGTTGGTTCCGGCGTCGTCGTCCTGACTCGCGTTCGAAAACTGCGAAGCGGTGCTTCGTTTTTCTCGCCCAACTGAGCTAATGACCCGCTCGAAAGTTACTTAAGTATTACACCAAATTTGAATGGTGGGTCATGATGGACTCGAACCATCGACCAATGGATTAAAAGTCCACTGCTCTACCAACTGAGCTAATGACCC
>NZ_JBSWYM010000033.1:0-31643 GCF_056161105.1 Pseudoalteromonas sp. AWH4_217
TGCCATTGGCATAATCTATCATCCTCAATCCATGAGTAATACCTAAAGGTAGACGGCGTACATTCCGCACGCCAGTTTAGGGTGGGTGTCCATGTAACTTTCATTAACGCCGATTTAGAAGCGTCCACCACATCACCCACCCCAAAAATCCAGACTGGATGCCTACGATTTTGGGTGGGTGTCCATGTAACTTTCCTTTTCCAGGTGTTCACCTTTCCATTTTAATTCCTTCTTTTTTGCAATTCAAAACAGCATTGTATTCAAAGCCAATTGAGTAATATTCCTTATTGAGATTATCACCTGTCAAACCATATAAATCTAACAATTTGCTCCTTTTCACTAAGTGCATTCTTCCATCTCCAATAGAATCGTAACCAGGGAACGAAGCTATTTCGCATCCATACATCGAAAAAAATAATTCCAAGTCAACAAACCAAGAAAAATATGACAACTTCCCTAAAAACACCTCTTTGTATAGAGAGTTATAAAGTAAAACCTTACCAGAAAACTCCTTAACTCCTTCCTGCTCTTTTACGTATTTCAGCAAATTTTTATTAACCTGTTTATTTTTAGCTTGATGAAAGCTATGAAAACCAACCATTTTGTATGTTAAATAAATTTCTCCATCAAATAAAGATTCATCAACCTTTTCATGAAGCTCATCAAATAAGGCAGCTCTTTCACATCTAGTGTTGACAGTAATCCTGGCACTCCCAAAATCGCTCCTCGACACATCAACACCGCAGCTTTTTAATACACTTTCATTAACCTCCTCCGTCTTTGCTAGCAGACTTAACGAAAAAAAAGCAAAAATATATAAATACCCTTTAATCACTTAACCTCCCAAAACGTAATAGCCTTAGAAGTATAGTCTGGTTCGCCTGAATCCCCAGCATTACCAACCAAACCTTTCCCATCCCATAAGTCCACATGATAGTTTTCATAATATATCCAGCCTGTTTTCCCTCGAATGTTCTCATAACCCTGTGTTACGGAAATTCCTTGACCATGTAATTCAGTTAGCCTATTTGCAAAATCTCTAGCTCCGTAAATATAGTTCCCGTTATCAGATGTCAAAACTCGTATATCACTTCCATAATCATTAGGATGGCCAATTGGATTAACCCCAACATCATTTTCTATGTGACTTGCTTTAATTGCACATGTATTTGACCAGTTATCACGGACTTCAGGGTCTGGTGAAGTGCGTCTCAGTGCAAAGTTTTGAGATACCTTCCCTCCTGCACTGTCAGCAACCGTAAAACCTTTGTTGGGTAGCGAATTGATTTTTTTATATGAAGTAACTAACCTCCTGAAATAATGTTGCCCCTCTCCATTCAACAAATGCATCATAGCAGCTGTTCGTGCACCATTTGAGAACTTACCACCGGTAATCGCACTCGCGGTACCACCTACAATCGCTGCCACAGCAGTCCGCCCAGCTATGGCAGACCATTTGCGGTTATTCATATTAAACCCGGCATTACCCATGGCCATTTTAGTAAAGCCAGCCGCAATAAATCCATGGCCAAATTTGCCACCTGATGCAACTGATGAAATCCCACCAACTAAAGCGTGACTTCCTGCCCATTGTAGTTGCTGGCCTATATCCAAGTCTGCGAATGATAAGTTTGAACCAGGCTTGATACCGAACTCAGCTTTAAAGTGCTCACCTATCTGCTGGAATGCATAAGCAGAGGCCGCCGATATGGCACCGTTCTTCAAGGCTGCACCAAAATCTCCCGTCACTGCGTAGGTTTGCGCTGCGTTGTACGCCCCCAAACAGGCAGGTGCCGCTGCATTACATGCTATCCCAATGCCAATCTGAACAGCCGCATTAAGGACAGGTACTTTAGCCAGTGCTCTTAAAACTGTGCCATTCGTAGCCTGCCAGTACTTTCCATACAAGCTGGCAAGCTTCTTAAACAAATACCCACTCGGATCTGTATAACTCAGCGGATTATTCAGCACGTATGTATAGGCGTTATAATTCTGCAAATTATTCGGCGCCTGAACAAACGGATCCGCCTGCATAAACCGGCCGGTATCTGCATCGTAGATCCGACCATTCATATGAATGATGCGGTTGTCGCCACCCAGCGTGATGGGCTCATGCCCGGTGTAGCTGCGGCTGTTGTTGGGCACCCGAGTGAATATTCCCATGCTTGCTGTGGACCAGTGGGTGTAGCTGGCGTCACTGCTGGGTGGCCTGACTATCTCGCTTTGCTTACCAAACACATCGTATTTAAAGCGCTTAAGGAACTTACCAGCGTTGTCGGTGATCGCCACCACTGAGCCCTGATGGTCGGTGAACAGCCATTGCATGCTTGCCTGACCATTGGGGTGGTAGGTTTGCACCGCATCGCCGTTGATGCTGCGGCGTATGTACTTCTGGTTCGCAAATTCGCCGCCGTCTGTGCCCTCGTCCACTATCTCCAGTGCACCTACGTAGTAGATGGTTTTCTTGCCCTCGGTACGCTTATAACGGCGGTTATTGGCGTCGTACTCAAAGTCTATCACCTCGCCATTTTGGCTGATTTTGGTGACCTTGTTACGGGCGCTGTAGGTCAGAGTGCGTGTCTGCGACACCCCATTAAGCAAGACCGTTGCATCTGTCTGATTGCCATTGGCATCATAGCCGAAGATCTCGGTCTGCGCGCCTTTAACCCGCTTATAGATGGCATGTAAGGGCTCGCCTGCCTTGCCATACTCTTGTGTCCAGCCATCTTTGTTTCTGAGATTGCCATTGGGGTCATAGACGTAGCGCTCAACACCATTGACTGTGGTAACGCGATTCAGTTTGTCGTAGCCAAAGGTGGTCGCCGTGTCTTCGGCGTTCAGCGCCCGGCTGGTCAGGTTCCCCATCGCATCAAAGGTGTAGCTGTGCTGCTGGATATAACGATAGGCACTCCCCTGAGCAACCCCCAGCGTGCTTAGCTGGCCGCGGCTGTCATAGCCCACCTCCATACTAAAGTGGCCTTTCTGGTAGCTGGTTACCCGCCCGGCCGCATCATGCGACTCGGCAACATAGTACAGCTGGCCACGGTCGCCCTCTCGTGCTTCCTGCTTTTTATCAACCTGTCCGGCGCTGTAATATAAGCGCTGGCCACGCGCCTCCACAAAGCGACCGCGCTCCCGGGTACGACGATAGTCATCAAACTGCTGGAACACCCGACCATATTCGTCAAAGGTGGTCAGCTGCACCACACATTTAGCGTCATGTACTGACGCCAGCGCGTCTGTTATCCGCACATCTTTGCTGGATGGCTCATAGCTGACTTGATCTTTACAGCTCAGGTCACTCTCCAGGTCGGTGACCGATGCCACCTGACGCCCCAGCGCATCATACAGGTATGACCGCGACCAGCTGCCACGCACCTCCTGGTCCAGACGCCAGGGTTTGCTGGTGTCGTAATGCCACTCGCTATCCACCACATTATTAATTTTGAGTGTGGTTTTACGACCAAGCGCGTCGTACTCAAAGCTCAGCTTATCGCCATTGGCATCGGTTTGCACAAGCAGCTCACCCAATGCATTGTAAGTGTATTGCCAGTGGCCCCGGTCAAGATCTTTGGTGCTGGTTTTACGACCCGTCAGGTTGTTGTAGTCGTTGTCTATGAGGGTGGCGCATTAACGCCGATTTAGAAGCGTCCACCACATCACCCACCCCAAAAATCCAGACTGAAATGCCTACGATTTTGGGTGGGTGTCCTTGTAACTTCCCTTCCCGACTTCGCCAAAACCCAGACTAAATGCCTTCGATTTCGGGTGGATGTCCATGCAACTCTTCTACATCACCCACCCCAAAAACCCAGACTAAATGCCTACGATTTAGGGTGGGTGTCCACGCAACTATGTAGGGGGTCACCTGCCTTGCCATACTCTTGCGTCCAGCCATCTTTGTTTCTGAGATTGCCATTGGCGTCATAGACGTAGCGCTTATCATCACCATTGACTGTGGTGACGCGATTCAGCTTATCGTAGCCAAAGGTGGTCGCCGTGTCTTCGGCGTTCAGCGCCCGGCTGGTCAGGTTCCCCATCGCATCAAAGGTGTAGCTGTGCTGCTGGATATAACGATAGGCACTCTCCTGAGCAACCCCCAGCGTGCTCAGCTGGCCGCGACTGTCATAGCCCACCGCCATACTAAAGTGACCTTTCTGGTAGCTGGTTACCCGCCCGGCTGCATCATGCGACTCGGCAACATAGTACAGCTGGCCACGGTCGCCCTCTCGTGCTTCCTGCTTTTTATCAACCTGTCCGGCGCTGTAATATAAGCGCTGGCCACGGGCCTCCACAAAGCGGCCGAGATCCCGGGTACGACGATAGTCATCAAACTGCTGGAACACCCGACCATATTCGTCAAAGGTGGTCAGCTGCACCACACATTTAGCGTCATGTACTGACGCCAGCGCGTCTGTTATCCGCACATCTTTGCTGGATGGCTCATAGCTGACTTGATCTTTACAGCTCAGATCACTCTCCAGGTCGGTGACCGATGCCACCTGACGCCCCAGCGCATCATACAGGTATGACCGCGACCAGCTACCACGAACCTCCTGGTCCAGACGCCAGGGTTTGCTGGTGTCGTAATGCCACTCGCTATCCACCACATTATTAATTTTGAGTGTGGTTTTACGACCAAGCGCGTCGTACTCAAAGCTCAGCTTATCGCCATTGGCATCGGTTTGCACAAGCAGCTCACCCAATGCATTGTAAGTGTATTGCCAGTGGCCCCGGTCACTGTCTTTGGTGCTGGTTTTACGACCCGTCAGGTCGTTGTAGTCGTTGTCTATCAGGGTGGCGCATTAACGCCGATTTAGATGCGTCCACCACATCACCCACCCCAAAAATCCAGACTGGATGCCTACAATTTTGGGTGGGTGTCCTTGTAACTCCGTTTAGGGTGGGTGTCCATGTAACTTCCATCCTGGTCCAGACGCCAGGGTTTGTCGGTGTTGTAATGCCACTCGCTGTCCACCACATTATTAATTTTGAGTGTGGTTTTACGACCAAGCGCGTCGTACTCAAAGCTCAGCTTATCGCTATTGGCATCGGTTTGCACAAGCAGCTCACCTAATGCATTGTAAGTGTACTGCCAGTGGCCCCGGTCACGGTCTTTGGTGCTGGTTTTACGACCCGTCAGGTTGTTGTAGTCGTTGTCTATGAGGGTGGCGCATTAACGCCGATTTAGAAGCGTCCACCACATCACCCACCCCAAAAATCCATACCGGATGCCTACGATTTTGGGTGGGTGTCCATGTAACTCTGCTTAGAAGCTTCCACCACATCACCCACCCAAAAATCCAGACTGGATGCCTACGATTTTGGGTGGGTGTCCTTGTAACTTGGCCGCAAATGCCCCTTCCGCTGGTCTGTTGTGCATGCCAGCGCTGATTTCCACTGCACACCGCGCTGGCGTGACTGCACAGAAAAAAGGCGCTCACTGAGCGCCGATTTTGAATGGGTGCCACCCTAAATTGTCACCCTAAATTGTTACTAATTTACGTTTCGTCACTATCTGCTAGTTTTTCCATTCATATTTATCAATAAAATAACCTAAATGATATGCAATTATAAAAGTCACCAAGAGAACGACTAGAGATACTCCCAACCTTTTCCAAGCAGCTGCTTTTAATTCGACAGGATTCATTAAAGTTGCTAACAGGTTTCCCAATACACTCAAGAAAGAACCTAAAAATATGAACAAAAGGGCAAGCCCTACTATTTTATCAACCATCTAATTACCATACAATGCTTTCGCACTACCTAAAATCTGCCTTATCGAGATTGTTTTTGTGTGAGTTATGACTCCGCCATATGAATAACCTAACTTCCCACTCAAACTAACCCCATAATTTCCGTTTGTTCCTCTTGATATCTCTTGGCCTGCTATTATTGCTCCATGAGACTCACCTGAAAAATCTAAAATATTACCTTGAGTTCGTCCATATTCAACGCCAATACCGACATTAGCATTTAATTCACCTGCTACTTTTTTGGTAAATGATATGGAACCATATCCACCAACATCTCCAGAATCATCCTTCACTAAACCTATCTCAAATTCAACGTCAGCTTCGTCAATATCAACACCTACAAGTGACAACACCTCACCTGGTAGGGCTATAGATACACCTAGCTTCGTAGTTTCCTTTTGCAGTAGCGTATTAATATTTCTTCCCTCAGCATTCAACAAATGCATCATAGCAGCTGTTCGTGCACCATTTGAGAACTTACCACCGGTAATCGCACTCGCGGTACCACCTACAATCGCTGCCACAGCAGTCCGCCCAGCAATGGCAGACCATTTGCGGTTATTCATATTAAACCCGGCATTACCCATGGCCATTTTAGTAAAGCCAGCCGCAATAAATCCATGGCCAAATTTGCCACCTGATGCAACTGATGAAATCCCACCAACTAAAGCGTGACTTCCTGCCCATTGTAGTTGCTGGCCTATATCCAAGTCTGCGAATGATAAGTTTGAACCAGGCTTGATACCGAACTCAGCTTTAAAGTGCTCACCTACCTGCTGGAATGCAAAAGCAGAGGCCGCCGATATAGCACCGTTCTTCAAGGCTGCACCAAAATCTCCCGTCACTGCGTAGGTTTGCGCCGCGTTGTAAGCCCCCAAACAGGCAGGTGCCGCTGCATTACATGCTATCCCAATGCCAATCTGAACAGCCGCATTAAGGACAGGTACTTTAGCCAGTGCTCTTAAAACTGTGCCATTCGTAGCCTGCCAGTACTTTCCATACAAGCTGGCAAGCTTCTTAAACAAATACCCACTAGGATCCGTATAACTGAGCGGATTATTCAACACATAACTATAAGCATTGTAATTCTGAAGGTTACTCGGCGCCTGCACCACCGGATCCGCCTGCATAAACCGGCCGGTGTCTGCATCGTAAATCCGACCATTCATATGAATGATGCGGTTGTCGCCACCCAGCGTGATGGGCTCATGCCCGGTGTAGCTGCGGCTGTTGTTGGGCACCCGGGTGAATATTCCCATGCTTGCTGTGGACCAGTGG
Organism: Pseudoalteromonas sp. AWH4_217; assembly: GCF_056161105.1. Classification (NCBI taxonomy): domain Bacteria; kingdom Pseudomonadati; phylum Pseudomonadota; class Gammaproteobacteria; order Alteromonadales; family Pseudoalteromonadaceae; genus Pseudoalteromonas; species Pseudoalteromonas sp. AWH4_217. The sequence continues at coordinate 7,035 of NZ_JBSWYM010000033.1, forward strand.
GTGTAGCTGGCGTCACTGCTGGGTGGCCTGACTATCTCGCTTTGCTTACCAAACACATCGTAGCTAAAGCGCTTGAGGAATTTACCGGCGTTGTCGGTGATCGCCACCACTGAGCCCTGATGGTCGGTGAACAGCCATTGCATGCTTGCCTGACCATTGGGGTGGTAGGTTTGCACCGCGTCGCCGTTGATGCTGCGGCGTATGTACTTCTGGTTCGCAAATTCACCGCCGTCTGTGCCCTCGTCCACTATCTCCAGTGCACCTACGTAGTAGATGGTTTTCTTGCCCTCGGTACGCTTATAACGGCGGTTATTGGCGTCGTACTCAAAGTCTATCACCTCGCCATTTTGGCTGATTTTGGTGACCTTGTTACGGGCGCTGTAGGTCAGAGTGCGTGTCTGCGACACCCCATTGAGCAAGACCGTTGCATCTGTCTGATTGCCATTGGCATCATAGCCGAAGGTCTCGGTCTGCGCGCCTTTAACCCGCTCATAGATGGCATGTAGGGGGTCACCTGCCTTGCCATACTCTTGTGTCCAGCCATCTTTGTTTCTGAGATTGCCATTGGCGTCATAGACGTAGCGCTTATCATCACCATTGACTGTGGTGATGCGGTTCAGGATATCGTAGCCAAAGGTGGTCGCCGTGTCTTCGGCGTTCAGCGCCCGGCTGGTCAGGTTCCCCATCGCATCAAAGGTGTAGCTGTGCTGCTGGATATAACGATAGGCACTCTCCTGAGCAACCCCCAGCGTGCTCAGCTGGCCGCGGCTGTCATAGCCCACCTCCATACTAAAGTGGCCTTTCTGGTAGCTGGTTACCCGCCCGGCCGCATCATGCGACTCGGCAACATAGTACAGCTGGCCACGGTCGCCCTCTCGTGCTTCCTGCTTTTTATCAACCTGTCCGGCGCTGTAATATAAGCGCTGGCCACGGGCCTCCACAAAGCGACCGCGCTCCCGGGTACGACGATAGTCATCAAACTGCTGGAACACCCGACCATATTCGTCAAAGGTGGTCAGCTGCACCACACATTTAGCGTCATGTACTGACGCCAGCGCGTCTGTTATCCGCACATCTTTGCTGGATGGCTCATAGCTGACTTGATCTTTACAGCTCAGGTCACTCTCCAGGTCGGTGACCGATGCCACCTGACGCCCCAGCCCGTCATACAGGTATGACCGCGCCCAGCTGCCACGCACCTCCTGGTCCAGACGCCAGGGTTTGCTGGTGTCGTAATGCCACTCGCTATCCGTCACATTATTAATTTTGAGTGTGGTTTTACGACCAAGCGCGTCGTACTCAAAGCTCAGCTTATCGCCATTGGCATCGGTTTGCACAAGCAGCTCACCCAATGCATTGTAAGTGTATTGCCAGTGGCCCCGGTCACTGTCTTTGGTGCTGGTTTTACGACCCGTCAGGTCGTTGTAGTCGTTGTCTATCAGGGTGGCGCCGCCATCTGCTGACGACGACACGGTATCCAGCAGGCCCAGCGTGGTGTAGGTATAAGTCAGCATCTGACCGGCAGGGTCGGTTACAGTGTGCTTTTCACCGTGCTGATTGTGCGTCACCACGGTTTCCTGTTTGCCATCCGGAATATCGCCACTGACGGTGGTGGTCGTGGTGCGGTTATCCACGCTCAGCGTGGTGATCAGGTCAGACTGCTCATCAGTAACCTGAGTGACCCTGTCCAGAACATCGTACTGAGTCGACGTGGGTGCCTGGCCTGCCGGGATAACCACAGTGGCGCGACCATGCTTGTCATAATGGCTGATATCACGCAGCCACAGGCCCTTGGGCGTCAGCCGCTCTTTACCCAGGGTACGACCCAGGCGATCAAAGAAACTGCGTGCCACCAGCTCGGTATTAACATAGCTTTCGCTGGCAAAGGCGCAGTATGCGGGTGCCCCTGCCGGGCAGTCTGTCATCAGGGTGCGCTGCTGTGCCCCGCTTGGCGAGTAGCTGCCAATTTCACCGCCGAATGCATCATACTCAGTAGACTGCACCACGCCATCGGCATTTTTAGCCCGAGTTACCTGACCATATTTGTTGCGCGACTCCACCAGCAGCGTAGTAAACAGCCCATTGTGTTGCTCCGTTACATAGCGTCCTTCGCCGTCATAGGTGGTGGAGCTGGTTCGGCTGATTTTCTCCCCAACCTCGTTACAGCCCGGTTTACTCTCTACCAGTCTGCCAACGACATTGCCATATTTATCGTGGTGATGGGTGGTTTTCAGATAGGCGTCGCAGCTGCCCTCTGGCTCCACCGTTTCGGTCTCGAGCAGACCATCCAGCTCACCACTTTGTATGTAGGTGAACTCGCTGCTGCGTGTCACCGTTTTTCCATCGCGCTCATGCGTAACGGTTGCACTTTGCAAACGACCCAGTTGCTGCTCAGCCTCCGAGCCAAAGTTGTTCACTGTGGTCACCGTTGAGATGGCACCACTGGGCGCTGCGTCTCGTAAAAAGTCTTCCGCCGCGCCGTCGATACTATACTGGCTGACTTGCAGGTTGGTCACATTACCATAGCTGTCCTGCGTGGTTTGTGTCTGGCTACAGTCATACCCGGCGATAGAGTAATCGCTGTCAACACGCGCGCTACAGGTGCGGCTGTCCTGATTGTAAACCTGATAAATACGCTTGGGCTCAACCTGTTCAGGAGATACCTGATAGCTATCAACGGCATCGCTCAGTATGTGGGCCTGACCATTCACATAGAGGGTTTTGGTGGTGCGTTTTGGCATGCCCGTGCGCGGGAAGGCCTGCTCGTATTCAGTCCGGGTCGCTATCTGATGACCGTCTTTTTCAGTCACAGTCGTCAGGGCAGCAAAGCCCAGCCAGCCGCGGCCGCCAAACTGTACCCGCGCACCTTCATATTCATAGGTGACGACCAGCGACGTGTCGCCGGTTTGCGTATCCAGTGTGCTGGTTTCAACCTCTCGGACCAGCATTGACCCGCCACCCAAATCAGTGACCTTCAGCCCGCTGTCTTGCTGCAATTGTGCGGTTACTGCGCGGTCACCCTGGGTGTACACGCTGGCATCCGACATCGCACCATAACGAATGGTGGTTTGATTGCCCAGGCCCTGAGTAATGGTACGCAGGCGTCCGGCAGCAGGCTGCCGATAGGTTCTGCCATGGGAAATTAGCTTTCGGGCACTTTGAGCCACCAGCTCAGGTATGGTATCACCGTCCAGATCAGCAAAAAATACCGTGTTGTTAGGGCTGGGTACCACAGACAAAGCATAAGCCATGTCCTCTGGGACAGTATAACTGATGGTTTCAGGCTCAAGTTCGTAGCGGTATAAACCGAATTGTGGCACGCCTGAGGTTGGCAGGCCCGTTACGTAGATTTCATTACGGCCATCGCCATCCAGATCAGCAAGCATTGGCGCCCAATGATTGAGCTTTTGCTCAATATCAACCCCATTCGGCGGGGTCAGAACTCGGGTGCTCCCCGAGGCAAACTTCAGCCCCTCTCCCAGCGCAGGCTGCACCAAAGTAAATTCCCATTCATCTTTGCTATTTTGATACATCAGATCGACGGTGCCGTCGTTATTTGCATCCAGTGGGATTAGGTTGCTATGGACCACACTTTCTGTCGCCCATTTGCCCAGTTCAAAGCTGTGTTTACCGGTGTCTTTATCATAACGATTGTAATAAACACGGATCTTATCAAACTTACCGATTTCCTTGCACCCGCCAGACTCACACGTAGATGCCACCAGATCGGCCTTGCCGTCAAAGTCCATATCCATAAAGTAGAATGGGGAGCCTGCATGAATTGATCTATTGGCACTTTGAGCCAATCCGGTAAAGACATCCTGATTCATCACCAGATAAACCTGAGCGTAGGCATTCGCCGTGGTGTACAATAAATCATCCATACCATCGCCATTGGCATCACCAACCCGGATAGCCCCCATTAGGCTACTACCAGGTAGTGAACGCACCTGCCAGCCTGTGCCATCATAGGTGAAATACCGCCATGCGCCATAAGCATCACCACGAGGTTCTGCAGTCTGGATCAACAAACCATGAGCCCCATCTCCCTCCTGATCAAATGGCATCATCTTAACGCTATCCAGGCGGGTATTAGTCTCTATCATTTGGCAAGACTGGGTGCCATCACGCTCAATCAGGCACAAGTCATGCTGGTTTGGATGTTCCAGCTGGATCAGTGTGGCCAGCTCCGGCTCGCCATTGCCATCGGTATCCAGCACTGTGGTGGCAACAATTTTCTGATTTGTAGTGGCATGTATCAGAGTCTGAGCGACACGCATATCCGGATAGGTTTTGGTGTCCTCATACTCAAACCTGATGGGCTGTTTGCACAGGGCATAGCCGCTCGACACCGGCCGGTCACACTGGCTGACCCGCTTTAGCTGACGCACCCCGTTGGCGCCGTTTTCAAACGCCAGATCATAGTAGTGCAGCGGCGTTGCACCCTGAGAAACCTGGATCCCTGTCAACTGGGCCTGTGCCTGCATAAGATGCACATCCTCCTCCAGAGTGTATGCCAGATTGCGGACCGGGCCAGCCTGATAGTCAAAGGTTACGGTGTAACCGCTGTAAGATATCGTCGATAACACCGTAGCCATTCGGCCTACTACGCTATCATCATTGCCGTACTTACCACCGTGGCGATAATGATATTTAATAACATTTTCAGCGGGCTCAGAGGCACTGCTGTTTGCTGCCACACTGTCCATGCTCTGGCGCAGTAACCAGCTGGCAGGGTATTCCCAGCCGCCAGCCTGGCTGTTCTTGGTGCCGCCATAAATGCGCTTACTACCGTCTTTGCCGTACACCACAAACTGCACACCCGCTTCTTCACCGACTTCTACCACAATACGCTGCTGAGAGTCGATCTCGGTACGATACTCGGCCCCGGCCTCACCGTGCCTCTCACCCTTTACCAGTATCAGTCGCTGGCCATCCAGACAGTAGCGGTCTTCATCGTCCGACACGCCAATAGAGATGGGTTTAAATGCCCCGTCCTGTGACAGTGTCTGACGACAGCGGGTAATGGCAGAGCCTGCCGACAACTGCCAGCCCTGTGCCACCATAGACTCAGGTTGCTGGCTGTTATAGCTAAGACTAACCTCAGGGGTGACACCTGCAATCCCCTGTGGCACAGCAATAGGAATACTATAAGTGGCCGCACCCTGCTCATTGACCCGGAAGCTCCCTGTTGTAAAACTGTATTTATGATGGGTCTGCAGTGCACTCTGGCTCACAGGTTTAAAAGTTTTAAGCTCCACTGGTGCTGCATGGGGTGTTATCTGGCCTTCGGCCAGGCTATCCAGCACAGTCACACTTTGCTGCACCGAACCGGTGGAGCAGTACTCAGTCGTAATATGAGGTGTCGAGGGATTCAGCGCCACATCAATACAGGCCTGAGCATAGAAGCTGTGTCTGCCATTGGGATAGATCAGTACCCCTTCGGCCTTGCGGTTGGCAGCCGGATAGGTCGTAGGGAGCGTATTACTTGCCACGTCCACCAGTTTAAATCTTGCCAGATCACGGGAGTAGCTAAATCCAGCCTTAATGCGGCCTTCGCCCGTCAGCGTCAGGGTGAGATCCGGTGCATCTAACAACCCGTCACGGGGGTCAAGTTTATTGGTGCCCAGCGCAGTTTCTGCCACATCACTGATGTTGTCGCCGTCGGAATCCAGCTGCTCGTTACATACCGTTTGAAGATGACACTCGCCGTAATAATAATACAGTGTGCTGGCCACAGCGGGGTTGTATGTTGTTGTAAACCCGGATGACCACTGTACGTCAAGCAGGAACTGTGCACGGGTCAGATCGGTGTTCAGACGATTAATCCAGTGTGCCCTGTCATAGCCTGCCAGACCATTGGCTGGCACATGGTACATCAGCTCAACCAGGCGATCGTAAAACTGCTGAGCACTCAGAGACAAGGCAAACCGGCGTCTGCCTTCCTCAGAGGTCAGCATAGCATTTGCCACTTCAAACAGAGTGACATTATGATGCTCTACCGCATAGGTCAGGAAGGATAATTCATAGCGGGTCAGATCCCGGCCCAGCACCAGATACCCCAGGCGCAGCAGATGATAGGCCGAGCTGAAATCATTGTCCGGCGTCCAGCCAGAAGGAAAATCGCGATTCAGGGCACTGAGCAGTGATGAACTGTTCATATCACCCCATTGCAGAGGTTGCAGGCCGGCTGCGTCTCGCTCCAGCTTGTGTACCTGTCCATCCTTAGTGACTGCCCAGATCTGATTACCAACCACAAACGGCTTCTGGCTTACAGTAGCACCTAACTTGTACAGATACTCTATGGCACCGGTTTTGGCATTCAGCACATACAGTGCGCCATCGGCCGACCCATAAAATAACTGCGCACTGAGCTGATCGTCACCCACCACCAAGCCTTCGGCCTCAATCGGCCCGCGGGTGGATGTTTTCCACAATCGGGTGCCAATCTGGCTCCAGGCATAAATATGGTGATCCTGCGAACCTGCAAAGATCACATCGCTGCCACTGCCAGAGAGGGTTACAACCGGACGAGAGCTGAGCGTACCGCCGGTGTTGCGATACCACAGGGTACGCTGGTCCTTCTCGGCATAAATTGCATTCCCCTTGCCCAGATACTGCTGGCCATTAAACCCTACCGTAGGCGTATAGTTAAGCGGGTCTTCTACCTGCCCGGAGGTGCTGTCGGCATTATAGGTGGCGTAACTGGCACCACGGAGGGCATTTTTTACGCCCACCACAAAGCCACCATTGGAGTACGCCGTATCTATCGACTCGGGCACCTTAATCTTGAGCTGTTGACTGTTGGTATAGGTGATGTCGGCGGCACTCAGCTGATGGCTGATCCCAGTGGTATTTTGTTGCACCGAGACAATATTGCCCGTTGAGGCAAACGCCGCGCCAGAAACGATATACTCCCGCGCATTACTGCCTTTGGCTACCTCAACAATTTTTGCATTGGTGTGCTGAACCGTCTGTGTGCTTGATGCACTCTGTGCGCCGTTGCTGTTATAGGCCGTGACCCGATACTGCACAACTTGATCGGCCATGGGGGATGTCACCTGATAAGTGGCTTCCGGGCTATGCTCATTAAACCGGCTGACCGGGATCTTACTGGCCAGCGTATACCAGTATCCATCACCAATTTTGCGTTCCAGCTTAAAATACCACTGCAAATTACCCTGCTCTGCATAGGCCAGTTCAGAGTCCATCTCTAGGGTATAAGGTCCAAAGAAGTGTCCGGCATTACTGAAGTAAGCCCCTGGCGGGGCTGTCCCCTCATTACGGATCTGGGTCTGATCACACTCTGCGGTGCTGTATCTGAGTTCACCGCTGTGGTCGGTATTGGTGGCCACCGCGCAATAAAAGGCATACTTGTTGTGATCAAGGACTGATTTGGTGATGCTTGTTTTCAGCACTAAGTTGTCTGCCGACAGAGTTGCAATGCGCTCCCATTGACTGAACTGAGCAGGCGGCGTACCTGGTGCATCCATCACATATTCATACACGTCGTAACCCGTTGCATGATCGCCACTTTGGCCGCCGTTGCGTGTCAGAGTAATGTCGATCAACCCAGGCTTCTTTGCCCCATCATGCGCCAGCTCAAGCTGCGGGTTGATGGGCACCAGCGCGTTAAGCGAATACGCATAGGTTGCTGTGCTGTCGACAAAATGCTCGCCCTGCTCATCGCATTGGCTGCCAGTGCGAAGATATGCCCTGACTTTCACCTTCAGAGACTTAGGCAGTGACAATCCGGGGGTCCATTTAATGGTGGCAGACAAAGTGGCCGGTGTGTCTTCCAGCAGAGGTAAAGGTTGATCTATCTTCTTGCTGGCGATCAGGGCCCCGTTGCTTGCCGTATTTGGCTCAACCAATGCGATTCGACATACATGGCTGTGCTCAGAGCTGAGCGCGCCAACCTCGATTTGTTCGCTGTATTCAACGTCACGCGAACGCTGTGTGTTGCTACTGTTGTAGTTTAAGGTAATCCCTGCACTGTTTTGTACGGTAAAAGGCACAGCCGACAGCGCCTGCGCTTCTGGCCTGTCCGTATCGTCGGCCACAATCATCACCAAGGCATACCGGCCTGGTGCCGCATTGGCATTAAAGGACGCGGTATAAATACCACTGCTCACCGTGGGGCTGTCTGCAATGATTGGGGTTGCGCCCTGGCAACTGGTCACCCCAACGCCTTCTCCTGGCACCAGGCACAAAGAGAGTCTGTGTAAGTCGACCGGCTTGCCATCATCCATGGCCTCCAGCTGTACCGACATCGGCGCATTCGGCAATACCACATCGTCGCTTAATTCAATGCCTGTCAGGTTGGGGCGGGTGGCCATATTGAGTGTGACAGCGTTGGATATGCCGTCACCTGACCTGGCAATCAAGGTTGTGGTAGCCGAGAGCGGATACTGTCTGAAACAGGCCGTCTTGTTACGATTAACCACTGAATTACCTGACTTGAAACAGGTAAGCACTCTTGACTGGTTGTCGTTTAGCGTGAGCGTACCTGCACCGTCCAGCGCATAAGTACGGCTGCTGTTACCGATCTGTGCATTTAGCGTAGCAGCACTGGGCCAGTTAGGTTCAGTGGTGTCACCATCCTCAATCTCAGCGACCACAATCACATCTTGGTCATCGAACAGTGTGTCACCATCAGCAAGCGGCTGACCCTGCTGAGTGTATACAGCAAGCGACACGGTTGATGTGGTGTTTGGCTCTACAATTTTTGGCTGGGCATATTCAGCACGTCCTGTTGTGCCAAAATAGTCTGTGGCAATGGCCACAAACCTCTGCTCTTCGTTGTACTGCAGCGGATAGGTTACTGAAGCCGAGATGTCTTGGCCCTGACAAGCATTATCTGGGCTGCTGGTACAAGAATAGAGGGCTGAGCCATCGCATCCACCAGCGCTATTCGCTTTGCAGATTTTTAAGGCGTTTAACTCGGCTCCACTCGCTGTCACCTTTAGCGCCAGCGTGAGCTCGTTAACCTCAGCAGCAAAAGCCAGTTTGATGGGAGTTTTTTCTACCACACTGATTTTATTAGTACAGAATACTTTCTGTACATGGACGCCATCTAATGCATCGGGATCAAGACTGCGAAAAAAGTACTTGGCCGTCAGGGTATATTCGCCGGCTTCTGACACACGCACTAAATAGTCATACGCATTGTGCACCCCGCCACTGCCAGGACTGTCTCCCTCAATCAGTGTGTGGGTGGTGCCTTTGGTCTCATTTTTAAGGGTCAGGTGTACATAGTTAGCAAGCATGTTCACTGTTTGACTGGGCGTCACCATGTGTGCATGCACCGTGATGGGGTCATTGTGATTATCCATCTGCTCCCGATAGTGCTCTCTTGAGCAGTATCTGCGTTTGTTGGCAAGCTCTGTACTGTTAAGAGGCGCTGAACGCGTGAGCAAGGCCGACTCAGACAGAGTCACCCCGGCGCCTGTCGCAGGTGTGGTTGCTTCAGCAGCCCCGCTTAACAACAGGCACCCTAATAATGCAATCCATTTATTCATTGCCAACTCCTGTGTCGTGTACCCACTCTACGGTGATCATATTTTCGTTATAGGCTGCGTTTTGTATATCACGCGCCAGTTGCTGCTCGGTCGGCAGGCGCATAGGCACAGAAAACAGGTCAATGGGATTGCCAGGCCCTATTGGACCGCCGGGATCTATAGGTAAAATTGGGCCGCCCGGGTCGATGGGTCCGCCCGGCGTTGTATCGTCAATGGCGCCCGGATCATCAATTGAAATGGCGGCCACACTGCGCTGGCCGTTGCTTGATTTTACAAATGGCAGGTAAAGAGTACGTGCCTGTGCGTCTACCGATGGGGTCACAATCGAGGCACTGTCACGCATTTGCTCTGGCAGGTAAGCACTTTGATACAGCTTACTCAGGGCTTTGTCGTATTCCATGATCAGCCCTTTGTTGTCGATAAAGACAATGCCGTAATCGTTCAGCGGGGCCGGTGGTAAAGCTGTCATTGTGCCAACACCAAACGGTCCGTCTATGGGTTGCGCCACGGAACTGGTTCTGCGTACAACAGCGGCCCCGGCAATCACGCCGTCACTGGTTGTTTTGCACCAGGCAGAGGTAGAGTAGTAAACAGAAACCCGGCACACCTCACCGCTGCCGTCGAGCTTACTGACCCCAAAATACAGGCTGCTGTTAAACACCAGCGGCCGATTAAGCACTTTTCCGCTGAGCTGCTGTGTCCAGACCACTTTGGCCTGTGCAGGTCGGTGGTCAATCTTATGCAGCGCATTGTGTTTATCCACCAGGAACAAATATTTGTCATCCGCCGCAACCACAGTGCGCGGCACTGGATCCAGCCCCAGGGCTTGCAGCCGCACAGAGTAGGCACCATGGTGAATTGTGTCGGGATCGTCAACCGGCTGATAGACAAGTTGCACCTGCTTTTCAATCACGCGGCGATTATGACCCTCGGCTCGCAGCGTAAACAGCGCGCTTTGTTCGAGCTTAACCGCTTCGCTGCCCTTGCTCGGCAAGCCCGTTCGATATGAGCGGCCATTTTTGAGCAAAGTCACACGGTAGGCGCCGGCGACTTCCCAGCTGAGCTGAGCCTGCTCCCAGGGCAGTACGGTGAGTTTGTCGGTCTGAAAGGTTCCTATACCCAGATGGTATTGCTGTGCGTCGTATAACTCGGCAACAAAGCCTGCGCCGCAGTCCAGCTGATTACAGGGCATAATCAGGTAACGGGCATCTGCAAACGGGGCGTCCAGGGTATAGCTTGTGCTGTAGCTTTTGTAGCGCCGTATAATTGCGGCACCAGAACCGGAGAAGCTTGCACTGGCAGCGGCCACCTGAGTGAACGCTTGCGTGTCGTTACCCATGATACCGTCACGTATCGCGCTGTTGTGGCGTGCCTGATACACCTCATAGCCCTCATAGGCCTCGATGTAGTAATACGTTGCGCCTGAAACCGCCGGCCAGCTTAGCTGATCGCGGCTGCCTTTGAGGTGTATGCCGCGGGCGTGTCGGGGTAATTGAGGTCCGTACTCATTAAAATTTGCCCCAGACGTTTGCTGCGCATTGCCCTGGGGAAGATAGCCAGCCACCATTAACAATACCACGCACAAATAAAACCAATTCAAAACAACATCCTAATATGTGTTAAATTATTTGCGCGCAAATGTATCAATTTAAGGCACGCGATAAAACCTTAAGCAGAAACAAACGAACAAAAAACAAACTAACCGGGGTAGTTTATGATTATATTCATGAGAAAAAGGGGATAACTTTGCAACAACGTTAAAAAGCGGGCATGACCCTGGCCTCAGACTCCAGCCTTATTAACAGACAATTTCGTTTTGCCTATCTGGTCAGATGTGTTACCAATAAGAGATGTGTCAGTGCGAATTAATTCCGTCATGAAAATTCATACACTCGAAGGCTATATTCAGAATATCTATCTGGTGGCTTACCCGGATAAACTATTGCTGCTGGATGGCTGCAGTCGCGCAGATGTTGCGATGATCTGCCAGTTTATTACCAATGAACTACACCGCCCACTCCACCAGCTGAAATTAATTGTAGTAACCCATATGCACCCTGACCATGCCGGAGGAGCACACTATTTGCGTAACTTAACCGGTGCGCAGATAGCCACCGCCAATTGCCCGGGTCAGTGGTATCGGGGCCTGGATGGTATGCTGATGCATTTATCGGACATTGCACTGGCGTTATGGGTGGCCGGGCGCAAACGTAAAGCACGAAAAAACCTCTGGTATGCGCGCACCCTGAAACCCGATGTGTATCTGCCCGATGGCACCGAACTGCCGGGCTTTGAAGATTGGCAGGTATTGCACACTCCCGGCCACACAGACAGAGACATCAGCCTTTATCATGCACACCGCAGTACAGTGTATATCGCGGATGTAATGGTGCAGGTACGCGGCAAACTCATCCCGCCTTATCCGGTGTTTTATCCAAGACTGTATCGCTCAACGCTGCTAAAACTGCAACAGCTGGCTCCAGCCACTGTGATGCTGGCGCACCACAGTGAGCTTGCGTTTGCAGACATTGATTTTGTGCAGCTGCTACAACTGGCGCCTACGCAGCCCGTTACCCACTGGCGTTCGGTAAAAACCAAAACCAAACGGGCACTCGGGCTGGGTAAACGTCACTCAGGCTGATACGGCACGGGTAAAGATTGTAATGAAGGCGTCGATGTCCTGCTCAGTGTTATAGATATGCGGTGAAACCCGGATCCCCAGCTTACGCGCATCGACCGCTATATTTGCCTCTCTTAAAGCCGATAATACCGAGTCCTGCGCTTCACCGGCGTTGAGAATAGCCGTGCCGGAGCAGCGCTTTGCATCGGTCGGTGCGATATACCAGGGAGCCAGCTGCGTCTGTAAACGCGCCAGCAAGGTCAGGTTATGCGCCCTCACCTGTGCCACCCCCAGATCAGCAAAGTAATGAATGCTGTGAGCGGCAAATATATAGGCGGCCACAGACGGTGTGCCGCCCCAGAAACGCAGCGCACTATCATGGGGCGCAAAATGATGAATATCAAACTCCATCGGGTTCTGATGAGAAAACCAGCCAACGTCTTTGGGCTGACAATGTGCCAAAATATCGGGGTTGACCCAGATAAACCCGGCACCGGGCCCGCCACACAGCCACTTTACGCAGGACCCCAGCACACAGTCCGCCGCACTGTCGGACAAATCTATGGGGATCACACCCGCGGCCTGCGCAATATCAACGATCACCCGACAGCCCTGTGCTTTAGCCAGTGCCGTGATGGCTGCAACAGGTGCCTGCTGACCAGTGTTAGAGTACACCTGGCTGACGAACACCCAGTCAATCTCGCTGTGCAAATGCTGCTGCCAGACACTCAGATCGGACATATCCAGATCGGCGGGGATAAAGTGGATTTCAACATCCGCAACGGCCTGCTGAAGTACAAACCCCATGCTGGGAAAGTCACTCTCACTCATCAGCACACGTACTGTCTGGCGGCCCGTTTCTGGCAGGCTCATCACAAACTTAGTTAACCCACTGGAGAGGTTGCTTTGCGGGCAAAAATAGTCTGCCTGGCTGTTGAACAGCCTGGCCAGCGCCGAGGTAAACTGCTGTATGCCATCAAGCCACTGATACCAGGGCTCATGGTTGTCGCCAGCCCAGGGGTGAAAGTAGCGCTGCATAAAGTCCTGCTCGGCCGTCGCCAGAGGTCGGCCTACGGAGTGGCTGAGCAAATAGTGACCCTGAGGTAAGGAGAAGTCTGCCTGTTTCATTGTGTGCCCTTCGCGATACTGCGGCGCAGTGTGTTTAAATCATCAAAGCGGGTAAATACGTCTTCGCGTTTTGCAGCTGCCCGCTTATCTCGTAGCAATGCCAGCTGGTTCAGAAGCACAGGCAGCGGCGGTCCGCTGGCCGTCACTTTATCCAGGTGCTGGGTATTCATATCACCCGACGGCTGGGCAATGTACTTTTCTACCAGCTGATTGTGATGCTGAATAGCAGTATCGCCGTGCAGCTTACATACCTGCACAAACGCACTCACTGCTTCCTGGTACCAACTACTGCTGTGGTGCTGTTCAGCCGCCGCGACAAAGGCATCCATCAAATTGGGTAAACGCATGCATTCGCGCAGTGTAGCCTGATCCTCGGGCATCATATACAGGAACTTGTCCACCAGCATCTGAGCGTAGTTCACGTCATTGGCCTGACACAAGCCCAGCATCATGTCGATCACATTGATCCCGGCGAAATCTCCGGCGTTGGCACCACGGTAGACTTCTTTGCCCACCCGGTACGGTTTGTAATAGGGGCGGACAACATAAAAGAAAGCATCGGTATCCAGCTGTTCAAACAAGCACTGATTAGAGCGGATCACATCTAACAAAGCATCTTTGACCTGTGTCAGCAGCACCGGTGTCATGGGATGTGAAATGCCCAGCGGCTGGATTTTTAATAAGCACTCTGCGGCACGCTTGTAGGCCAAAATAGCCCGGGTGTTGTAATCGATAAACAGCTGCTCGGCCGGATGACTGGTAAAGCGTTTGTACACGCCGTTCACTGCGCGATTGTGTGTGGTCAGATGCGCCGTTGCAAAGCGCGGTGTGACACCGATGGATGCACCAATGTGCATCGCAAGTGCCGATGCCTCTTTAAGCGGTGAGTACTGTTCCCGGCTGGGCTCTGTGAGTTCATGCCGACGACAGGCTGCCATATACAGGCCTACGTTGCCCAGCAGATCGAACGCATTGTCAAAGCCTTCGTCGGTATTGCCTTCAGCCAGCAATGCCTGGATATGCTGTTGCCCTTCGTTGAGTAGTTGTTGTTTTATTTCGTCTTCTACTCCCTCAACATTGGCCTTGTCCTGTTGCTGCCAGTACGCGGCCTCCAGCTTGTCGTTAAGCGTAACAAAATCACTGCGGATCCAGTGATCAAATGCATGTGTTAGTGTGGTCATCTGTAGCTCCCCAAATTATGAGTCTCAGGCTACCAAACCTTATGCGCTAAAAGTTGCTAAAATTCATGTGAACGCTAGACTAGATTGGCGACAATATAAAAAATAAACCTAATCATTAGCAGAAATCACTACTATGGCGCACTTAGATAACAAAGATCGTATTCTTCTTCGGGCACTGCAGGACAACGCCCGGCTCAGTAATGCTCAACTTGCTGAACAAGCCAGTTTGTCTGACACCCCTTGCCTCAGGCGCGTCAAAAAGTTACAACAGGATGGGGTGATTTTAGGTTACCACGCCAATTTGGCACCGCAGTCACTGGGCTATACTGTACTGGTGTATGCGTTTATTCGCCTGAGTGAGAACTCCGCACAGGCCGCGACCCAGTTTGAGTCTCATACAGAGCAACTGCAACAGGTACTCAGCTGCTCAGTGGTGTCTGGGGCGCATGATTACTTACTCGAAATCATTGCCGAGGATTTGCCCAGTTACGAGCATTTTGTCAAACATCGTCTTGGCGCCATCGGCTGTATCGCAGGGATTGAGTCAACCATCGTTTTAAAACAAACGTTTACCAAACGACCCCTGCCAGTTTAACGCAAAGGATTCGATCCATATGCAGTTCCAATTTCGCACAGTGCATCATCAGTGGGTTGCTTATGTGCTTATGACACTGAGCTATTTTGCGCTGGGCAAAGCCCTGACCGCATTTGCGTTTCAGGATCAGGTGTTGCCCATCTGGCTGCCGGCGGGCGTGGGTCTGGTGGGTGTGCTGATTTGGGGCTGGCGCTTTTTGCCCGGCTTATTTTTAGCCTCAGCGCTGTTTAACTGGACCACGGCCCATGGCTATGTGTTTAGTCAGGCGACCTTATCGCAGTTTTTGCAGGTCTCTATTATCGCATTAGGCGCCTGCTTGCAGGGGTTAGCCGGCGGGTTGCTATTGCGGCACTGGCTCGGCGACCCATTGCGAATGCGTTCTCGCAAGCACATTGCCTATTACATTTTTTTGGTTGGCATACTCGCGAATCTGATCTCCGCGAATATCGGCGTATTCTCGCTCAGCCTGTTTAACCCCGAGTATCAATTCACTCATCACTGGCAAAACGTGGTGGCCTGGTGGCTGGGCGACAGCCTCGGCATACTGATTTTTACTCCCCTGTTGCTGTTGATGCTCGACGCATGGGCGTTTGAACAACACAGTTATCACCGCAGTCGCAACGTTTTTGCCACCAGCTTTGTGCTATTTTTATCTGTGGTACTGACCACCTATTTATATAATCAGGGCAACATTCAGGCTGCAAAACGAGAAGCGCAAAGAGAACTGAGGTTGATAGAAAACCTGTTGTTGCAGCAGGTCAATCTCAGCATGCTGGCAGTACAAGGGGTGGCTGCAAAGCTACAATCACTCAGTAAGGTGAACGCTGAGGAATTTCATCAGATTGCGCAGCAGCAGCGCAACCGCTACCCATTCTTACGCGCTATTTCCTGGAATGTCAGACTAAACCAAACACAGGGGAATGCGCTTCAGCGCCAGTTCGATACACTCTATGATGGCCGGGTTAAACTCAAAGGGTTGCCGCTGGCCCCCGATGATCCCCTGGTGGTTGTCACCTATGTCTCACCACAGGCCGAGAACTTCAGTGCACTGGGTTTTAACGTGTATTCACGGGAAAATCGCAAGCAGGCATTAGAAAATCCAACGATCACCGTACGACCACAGGCCACAGACATCATTGAGTTAGTGCAAAGCGATCCACCTATCCCAGCCTATTTGTTGTTTTCACCGGTCTACCATCGTGACGCCACTGATCCACAGGCAGATATTCTGGGTTATGCCACAGCCGTGGTGCAAACGGATACCCTACTGGGCTCTGTGTTGAAAAAGTCTCAGGCAGACAGTTACAACGTTGCCGTATTTGATGGCAACAATACACAGCCCTTCTATCGTAATCATCCATTCTCGACCACCCAAATGTCTGCAGACAATCTGTTCGAAACCCGGATTCAATTTGGTGGCCAGATATGGCGTATTAAACTTGAACTCAGAGCAGACTTTGTCGCCAGTCTCAACCACAGACAAACCGTGTTACTGCTGCTGTTGCAACTCAGCATTACCGCGTTGATCACTTTTATTGTGCTACTCAACAACTATCAGCATTATGAACTTAACCACCTGGTGGAACAGCGCACTCAATCGCTGCGCAAAGCAGTTGAAGATGCTGAACGAGCGAACCAGGCCAAAAGTCGGTTTCTGGCCAATATGAGCCACGAACTCCGTACGCCATTAAATGCCGTGGTGGGGTTTGCTTCTTTGATGAAAACAACCCGCTCATTTGACACCCTTCAGTCTTATGCCAGTCGCATTGATATGGCTGCAAAAACACTGCTTAACCTGGTCAATGACATTCTCGATATTGCCAAAATTGAGTCTAATCACCTGGTCATTGAACGTCATGACTTTGATTTACAAGCACTACTTGGCCGGATCGATAGTCTGTTTACCACCAGCGCCGCGGACAAAGGATTACAATGGCAACTGAATACCAATATCAGTGGTGCCTGCTGGCTTAAGGCAGATGAACTCAGAATGGAGCAGATCCTGCTTAATTTATGCAGTAATGCCATCAAGTTTACCGACAATGGTAAGGTGGCACTCCACTGTGAAGTGCTTCATGGCGACAGTGATTACCTACTTACTTTTTCTATCATCGACACCGGTATTGGTATCGATTCTCACAAGCAGCAGCTGATTTTTGCGCCTTTCACACAAGCCGACGCCTCCACCTCCCGGCGCTTTGGTGGCACGGGTCTTGGTCTGGCTATCAGCAAAGAACTGGTGGCACTGATGGATGGGCAACTCACAGTACAAAGCACCCCGGGACAAGGCAGCACCTTCACTTTTTCTTTGCGCTGTCCGTTCGGCGATGCCCAACTGGCAGACAAAGCCGAACTTGACCACTCTTTACTGAAGGGCATGCATGTGCTGGTTGCAGAAGACAACCCGGTTAATCAACTGGTTATTAAAGCCATGCTACAGTCTATTGAAGTTGAGTTTGTCCTCGTGAGCGATGGTCAGCAGGCCGTCGATGTGTGTGGGGAGCAGGACTTTGATCTGGTGCTTATGGACTGTCAAATGCCATTGTTAGACGGTTATCAGGCAACCACGTTATTACGTAAACGATTCAGTCAGCAACAATTGCCGATTATCGCACTGACTGCCGACGTGATGCCCGAGGATAAGGCCTATGCGGTCGCTGTCGGGTTTAATAGCCACCTTGCAAAACCACTGGAGCGCGATAAGCTGGTGCAATGCTTAATACAATATCGACTGTCATGATTAAAAAAGGGTATTTATTGTTCATACTGGCCAGCCTGGCACAACTTGTTGCGACGCCAACACAGGCACAGACCTGTCTGGATCAGGTAAACGACTTGTCACGCTATCAAATCGATGCGCAGCAGGGCACGTATCGCTATGCCAATGAAGCTGGCCCTGCCGTATTGGATATTCCCGAGGCGCAGTCGTACGCAGCCTATCTCAGAGCAACGCGGGCGCTGATCCTGGCACGCAACCCAAAAGCCACACTTCGTTGTGAGCTGGCAACCAAAGTGTCGGCGCGACTCCCTGAGCCTGCAACTCAGATAGCTGATTACGTTGCCCCATTTGAATTAACGCATCCGAACAACCAAAAGGCTGTACTCCTGATCCATGGACTAACCGACTCACCTTTTATTTTTCACACTCTGGCTGCGGATTTGTATGCACAAGGCTATGACGTCAGGACTATGTTGTTACCCGGCCATGGCACTGCAGCCAGCGACCTGAAAGAAGTCGACTACCGGGACTGGCAACAGCATGTGCGCTATGCCATTTCGCGAACAGCCAGTGATTATAGCCAGTTTGCAGTGCTTGGCTACTCAACCGGCGCAGCCCTGGCAACCACGGAAATAGCAGCCCGCCGACCTGATAACCTGGCAGCATTAGTGCTAGTGGCACCAGCCACGCAAAGCCACAGCGAAGTGGCCTGGCTGGCAAAGTGGCTGGACTGGCTGCCCTGGGTTGACTGGGTTGATAAGGGGGCCGATCTGGATCTGGCAAAATATGAGTCATTTCCTCTTCACGCGGTCACGCTGGTAGAAGAAGCCATGGCCAATATGCGAGCAGCTAAATTACCAGCCTCACTGCCAACTCTGACCATTGCCAGCGATGTTGATGGCACCATTGACAGTCAGGTGACCTATGAGTTGCTGACCCGCTGGGCACAGGATAGCACTGCCCCGCTGGCACTGCGCGTCTATGCTCCAACACCCATTGCAGCATTACCTGAGTCGATAAACGTGACTGAAGTCGCCACCCTCGACAGGGTCATTGATATGTCGCATATTGGTATTTTAAATCCACCGGATCATCCTTATTATGGCAGAGCGGGAACCTTTCGCAATTGCGATACCTACCTGGAGGATACCACAGCTTTTACACACTGTAAGACGACCGAAAAACCGTATTTTGGTGAGCGCAGTACAACAAACCTGGCACAATATACGCCCCTGGTCCGGGTGTCCTTTAATCCTGATTATGATCCTATGGTTGCGCAGCTGATACAGTTTTTGGGCAAGGCAATGTAATAATCTATGTATCAACATCGCTTTATTACTCAGCTTTCGACACTAACCGCCACCGAGCATACAGCACTTTCTGGCCAGTCTCCGTTTAGCAGTATTGCCTGGCTGGACGCACTAGAGCACAGCGGCTGTGTTGGTGAGCAGACAGGCTGGCTGCCCTATCACCTGCTTGTGTATCAGGACAACCAAGTGGTCGCGCTACTGCCCGGCTATATCAAGCTCCACTCGTATGGCGAATACGTATTTGACTGGGCCTGGGCCGAAGCGTATGAGCGCCACCAGCTGCCCTATTATCCCAAGTGGATCTGTGCCATTCCGTTTACGCCTGTAGTGGGAAGTCGCATTTTATCCAGCAATCCGCTAACTGATGCACTTTATGACTATGTAACGGCTGCGCTGCACCAGGAGGCAAAACAACAAAGCTGGTCGGGCTGGCATATCAATTTCCCGACACAGCTAGCAGGCTGGCAGCGCCAGAACCTGATGGAGCGACACGGTGTGCAGTTTCACTGGAAAAATCATAACTATTCGGATTTCGGCGACTTTCTTGGCGCAATGACGTCACGCAAGCGTAAGTCTATCAATAAGGAGCGCAAAGCAATCCAGGGTCAGGCGCTCACGATCCGCTGGTATCAGGGCGACGATATCACAGAAGAAATAAGACAGGCATTTTACCTGTGCTATGCCACCACCTATCTCAAGCGTTCGGGACACCAGGGCTACCTGAACGACGCTTTTTTTCAGCGTATCTGCGAGACCATGGCCGCTCAGGTTGCCATTGTATGCGCATTTCAGCAGGATAAAATCGTGGCAGCAAGTCTGTACTTACACGACGAGCACACCCTGTATGGCCGTTACTGGGGCGCGCTTCAAAGCCATAACCACCTGCACTTCGAACTGTGTTATTACCAGGGAATTGAGTATGCCATTCGTCACAAATTGCGCCGTTTTGACGCCGGCGCACAGGGAGAGCACAAGCTGGCACGGGGTTTTGAGCCGGTTATCACCCACTCTTACCACCACATCAGTCAGCCAGATTTTGCACAGGCAATTGATGACTACCTGGCCCGGGAGCGCTCACATATGGCACAATACCTTGACCAGTGTGCGAGTTTACTGCCGTTTAAAAATCAGTAAGCGGTTGTTCGCCGGCATCGCATAATCTTCCTGCAATACCAGTTCAGCTTGTGCGGCAAGAGAACAGATCCATTCTATATTGCGGATCCCGCTGTGTGGATCGCGACTACGCAAAAAACCATCAAAGTCCTGGTTACTGGGTGAGGTAAACTGGCCGTTATAATTAAAGGGACCATAAACCATTAGTAGTCCACCTGTAGCCAGGTGCTGTTTCACCCCATCAAAAAAGGCTTTGACCAAAGTTTCAGACACAATATGCAAGGTGTTCGCGGTATAAATCGCAGGGACCTCCGCCACCGGCCAGGGTGTGGATGCCAGGTCGAGTGTGAGTGGTACGGGTAAATTGCGGGCGCCACTGTCTTCACTCCACATCAGGATCCCAGCATGATTGACGGCCAGATCACTACATTGCCAGGTTAAATGAGGCAGCGCAGTCGCAAAACAAGCGGCATGTTGCCCCGTACCTGACCCGACTTCCAGCACAAACGTGACCTCTGTTAAATAAGGGCGTATTTTTTCAAGTATTGGCAGCTTATTATTCTCACATGCCTGAGAGTAAGGTTTATCCATCTTGCACCTCTGTGATCCAATTTTGCGCTCTATTGATGCAATCCTGTCGCTAAAATGCAAGCAGTTTTAAATTGCATAACCTTAAACATATAAAAAACATACAATTTTATCCTTGGTATAAAGCATGCATTGTCTATACTGAAATTTCGACACAACGCTTGGAGCACATTATGACAACCTCAGATCTCTCTCATTTACCTTTAACAAGCCGTGGTCTGATAGACACGGATGCAGAACCCAATTTACTGGAAAGCCAAGACTATTGTCAGGAAGTGGCGGATCTCTTGACCAGCCCGGAACAAGAACGCGAGAAAACAGCCCAGCAGTTTTTGCTTGGGTATAATTAATCCGCATAAGCTCTGCACACAATCAGGGCTTGCTAACGCTCCCCTTTAGTGTAATGATAATTATTATCGTTACACTAAAGGGATACTCCACTATGCTGACACCGCTTGCGCTCATCAATTTTAAGCCGCATCTGAATGCACACTGCACCCGCCCTTACCTTGATGCACCTCAGCAGGTTGCAGAATTTATCAGCGCCGGGTGTGATTTGGCAAAATGGTACGAGCGACAATCCTGTGCATTGCTTCAGGAACTGTACCTCAGGCGAGTATTCTTTGAATTACTAAACCACATAGCTGATCCTCTGGTGCACACCTGTGTGCGACAACAGTGCCTGGAACAAATCTATAAGCCGCTGCTCGCTCTGAAGCGCTACTACAAAGCAAAGCGCAGAGGCCTACATAAATTTTACCTCCTCGAGCGGGAGGCCAGGATCATCAGCCATGAATTTAATCCGTACAGCTAGGAGTAGTTATGAGCGAATTTAGACAAGTTTCAGATAGCATGGGCGTGTTAGACGTGCCACAAGATGCGCTTTATCAGGCACAGACTCAGCGTGCTATTAACAATTTCCCGGTCAGTGGGTTAACACTGCCTGGCAGTTTTATTCGTGCGCTGGCTTACATCAAACAAGCAGCCGCAGAATCCAATCAGGAGCTGGGTCACCTGAGTTCAGATAAGGCCCAGGCAATTGTTGCTGCCTGCCAGCAGATCATTGACGGCGAACACTTGTCACAGTTTCCTGTCGACGTCTTTCAGACCGGATCAGGTACGAGTTCGAATATGAATGCGAACGAAGTAATTGCATCTTTGGCCAGTCAGCTCAGTGGCGAGACAGTCCACCCTAATGACCATGTAAACATGGGACAAAGCTCCAACGATGTGATCCCAACAGCAATTCATGTTAGCAGTGCCATTTTGGCGGTGTATGAGCTACTACCCGCGCTTAAGCACCTGTCTCAGGTGATTGAGCATAAGAGTAAAGAAGTCGGTCACTTAGTAAAAACAGGTCGCACCCATTTGATGGATGCCATGCCTGTAACTTTTGCACAGACACTCAGTGGCTGGCAGCACCAGGTTGATTCTGCCTGCGAGGGCATAGTACAGGCACTCGAGAAGGTCTATGAGTTAGGACAAGGTGGCACAGCTGTTGGTACCGGGGTGAATGCCGATGAGCGTTTTGCCGCGACCTTTAACAGCTATCTGAGCAGTAATGTAGGGATCCGCTTCACACCCAGCAAAAACTTCTTTTATAACATCGGATCGCAAGACGCCATCGTCGCGCTATCGGGCCAGTTAAAAACGCTCGCAGTGGCCAATATGAAGATTGCCAACGATCTTCGCTGGATGAATTCAGGTCCTCTGGCAGGCCTGAGTGAAATAGAATTACAAGCTCTACAGCCTGGATCTTCCATTATGCCAGGCAAAGTCAATCCCGTGATCCCAGAAGCCGCAGCCATGGTCAGTGCACAGGTGATCGGCAATGATGCCACTATCACCGTAGCCGGCCAGTCAGGAAATTTTGAACTGAATGTGATGCTGCCCGTAATTGCCTATAACATTTTACAGAGTATTGAGCTGCTGGCGAATATGTCGCGCCTGCTTGCCGACAAAGCCATTGCGACCTTTAAGGTCAACGAGCCAAGGCTACAAGAGGCACTCACTCGTAATCCAATCTTGGTTACGGCCTTAAATCCGGTGATCGGATATGAAAAAGCAGCCTTTATCGCCAAACAGGCTTATCAGCAGGGGCGACCCATCATTGAGGTTGCTGCCGAGCACACTGATTTAAGTGAGACAAAGCTACGTGAATTGCTGGATCCTCAAAAACTTACTCTTGGTGGGCTATAACCGTATCACGCGCCAATAAACTTGGTGCGTGAATCTTGTCACAAGTGAAAAAGCGCGGCACACTGGAAGAAAAATAGACAGGATCTGATATGAACGCGTTTAAACTTTCTCTTTGTAGTTTGTTTTTCATTGCCGGCTGCAGTGCTTCAGGTAATGACCCCGTGAACAACGAGGAGACCACCAACACTCAGCAGAGTAGCGCAAACGAGCGAACAGTTGCGCCAGCCAAACTACAAACAAAATCCGCTGTCAGGCATGATGTTGGGAATAGCAAGCCGATTCCAGCAGACAAAGTACACAAGGCAGAACCCATCGCCCAGATAGATGAAGATGCTATCAGCGAGGCCAGGCTGAAAAACCAACGTGCCTATCTTAAATTTATTACCAAAGACAAAGAGTGTGACACCACTGCGCAGTGTCAGGTGCTTCCGGTTGGCAGTCGGGCCTGTGGCGGACCCTCAGACTATGTCATATTCTCAACAAAAACAGCGGACCCGGAGAAGGTGAAAGAGGTGGCCGACAAGTTGACACATGCCGAAGCCACCTATAATGCCAAAAATCAAATGGTCAGTATTTGCCAGCATTTGACTGTGCCAGCCACTCAGTGCGTTAACAATAAATGTGTTAAACTCGAGCATTCAAACCAGGCAACCTACTAGGGATTTTCAATGAAGTATCAGTGTTTGGCACTTTTTCTGCTTACAGGTCTATTGGCTGGCTGTGGTAGTACCCAGTCCACGCAAGTAACCGACAGTGATGACAACCAGGCACTGTCAGAGTTAGTGGCTGATAAAGGGTGCGATGCCAGCTTTCAGTGCAAAGTAATCGGAGTCGGAGAGCGACAAACCTGCGGTGGTCCAAGTCAGTATGTTGTTTACTCTGTACGCAATGTAGAAGAAAGCCAGGTAGAGCAGAGAGCTTTGGCAATAACACGGCAAGAACAGGCGCTTAACCAACAAACTCCACCAAGTGATGTTTGCAAGCAGGTGTTACCTATTCAGGCGTTATGTATCAATAGCCAATGTCAGGCAATCACATTGAAATAATCCAGCAAGTCATTTCTTAACTGCCAGAAGGTCTAATCCATCTGGCAGTCCATCACGTCACCAATGTCAGCCCTAGAGCAACCATTGGCTCAGCAATGAGATAGGTATTATCAACAACGCACACAGACATGCCCACCATACGTACCGGATCTCAATCTGCTTCTTTACCCAATAGCAATAAATAAACTTCACCAGATAAGTAGAGGCACACCCAAATAGGGCAAAAATAACAAGCAGAACGAGTAAATACAGAGACACAATCAGCTCAAAACCACGGCAATGAACAATTATCATAACGACTCATTGCACACAGAGCAATGCAAGATAGCCAGTGTCAAAGACAAACAGCCGTGTCCCCTGCCATATTCCGGCAATAGCTTCACAGACTCACTCCGCTGTGCACTCAGTCGCGAAGTCGCTAACCTTTAAAAAGCTCGGCGTATAAAGGGGAACAATATACACCACTTTGAATTCACTCCAGCCTCGACTCCAGGTTTACCCTGCTCTACCACACCTCAAACAGCAACTCCGTTGTCATCCCGCACGCGATGCGGGATGACGATAGTGTAGACCTGTATGAATGGAGAAA
>NZ_JBSWYM010000034.1:0-30540 GCF_056161105.1 Pseudoalteromonas sp. AWH4_217
ACAGTCTCACAGTCTCACAGTCTCACAGTCTCACAGTCTCACAGTCTCACAGTCTCACAGTCTCACAGTCTCACAGTCTCACAGTCTCACAATCCAGCTTAATCATTAAAATCAATATCTTGATAAAATTTTAGGTGGATTTTATGCCACTTTGATAGGCAGAGTGAGGTCCATGTAGCACGCTGCTCTGCATCTTAACAACTTAGCGAGCACTGTATGTTGGAACCCCTTCTGTTAGACGCATTAAACACACCGCACCTCAGCTGGTGGTTATTACCTATGGCCTTATTCAGCGGTGTACTGACCAGCTTTACGCCCTGCGTATATCCTCTGCTACCCATTACCCTGGCTTCACTGACCAGATACCGCACCCAGGCACTGGCACCGCTGCAGTATTGTCTGGGCTTTGCTGCTGTCTATGCCTTGCTGGGTGGCGTTGCCGCCTACAGTGGCAGTCTGTTTGGGGTAGTGGCCTCCAACCCCTGGGTACAGATTGGTTTTGCCAATCTGCTCATGTATCTGGCCCTGGTTAATAAAGGCTGGCTAACTTTTCCGCGCTTACCGGGCCCTGCATTTCACGGCTCGCAGGGGGCGCTGCTGATGGGCATGACCAGTGCACTGGTGGCTGCACCTTGCACTTCTCCGGTGCTCGGTGGCTTGCTGCTGTTTGTGGCCACCAGCGGGCAGCCGATATTCGGGGCGCTGCTGCTATTTAGTTTTGCATTGGGTATGAGCACCCTGCTGTTGCTGGCGGGACTGAGCAGTCAATTTGTGACGCGTTTGCCTCGCGCTGGCGCCTGGCTCAATCACGTGCCCACTATCAGTGCTCTGTTACTGCTCATCATGGCGCAATATTTTCTTATTCTGGCCGGCAAAAGCTGGCTATAACGCAAGGAGACCATTATGAAGACGATTATGAAAACACTCCTCAAAGGCATCGTGTTACTGGCACTATCGGCCACGGCCTTGGCAAAACCTTACCCCCCTTTGCAGGCCAGGACAGTGGCCGATCAGCCAGTCTCAAGCAGTGGCAAAGTCACTTACCTGAAATTCTGGGCCACCTGGTGCGCCTATTGTGTAGAAGAGATGCCCCTGCTCCAGAAGGCTTTTGAACACAGCAAAGAAAGTTATCAGGTCATCGCCGTCAATGTGGGCTTTAATCAGACCGTAGAGGGCGTAAAAACCTATTTGAACCGCTATGGCTATCAGTTTCCCACGGTGTTTGATGCAACAGGTAGCATTACCCGCCAGTACCGGGTAACCGGCACACCTCAGCATATTTTGCTCGATGCCAGTGGTACAGAGATTTACCGCAGCGCCCTGTTCACCGATGAGCTCAGGCAACACCTGGCGACACTGGCAGGAGACAAACCATGAAGTTACAAAACCCGATCACCCTATTACTGAGCCTGACTGCGCTCTTGCTCAGCCAACAGTCAATCGCAGCCCCGGTTGAGTACATCTTTATTAATCTCTGGGATGAGTACGTGCAGCAAACCCCCTTACCCGAGCCACACCCCAATATCGAGCGCCGCTTCCTTCACCCGGACATCAACATAGATAAACCCAGTGTGGATCAGTTTACTGCGCTTTTCCCTGTCTATGACGGTCTGCAAATAGACACCCACAATCAGCTGGCGATCCGCTATGGGGTGAGACAAACTCCCTATCGGCTGGTGGTTGAGGGCAACCAAGTGCACCAACGGGAGGCGCTAAGCAAGATCCCAACCGTGGTACACGCAGACCTGTCCGCTCAGGATAAAACGCTTCAAACCTTGTCCGGTCACCCCTTTGATCCCACGCGCCCGGGTGCGGGCTTTCGGGTATTATTCTTCAGCGACAGCCTGTGTCCGTTTCAGCATATCCCGGATTGCGAGCGCAGGATCGCACACAATAACCGCCTGTCAGCCAATATCGACTACCCGGTGGTCACTGTGATCAAACCGTTTTATGTGGATCAAACTCAGGTCAGCGCCTATCAACAACGCTTTAACGTTAATCATGAGATCGTTTTTGACAGCCACAATCAGCTGTTCAGCCGCTTTGAGGTGACAGACTTACCCTACTGGGTAGTGCAAAACAGGCAAGGCAAGGTGATTTACCGCGCAAATCAGGTGCCGTCTTTTCCCTTATAGCGCCCAGTTGCTCTGACAGTACACGCTGTAGGGTTTGTCGATAATGGTACTGATCAGATCAAAGGACGGTTCAGGCGCAGCGCTTAGCTCACTCAACTGATTGACCAGCGCTGCGCTGTTGGGGCGTGTGGCCAGTTGCTCACTTAACTGCTTTGACAAAGCATGGTCATGAACCAGAGAAGCCGCCACTGCACCATATAAAAGCTCCAGGTGACTGGCCTGCTCAGGCGCAGACAATAAAGTCAGTGCCTGTTTCGCCTCACCCCGGCGTAAATGGATATACATGCGTGTATAACGGGCATAACTTGCAGTCTCAACCAGATTGAGCTGCTGGTATACCGCTTGTGCACGGCTCACCAGCACATCGGCCCGCGCCAGCTCACCTTGCTTTATCAGACTCCACCCAAGCATCAACTGGGCATGCGCAGCGGTAAGTGTGGATACCTTCTCCCAGGCCAGCAACTGCTCAAAGGTCTCTATGGCAGTGGTTAACTCCGGTGTGCCATCCTGATTCAACGCACCATCCATAATGGCCATACCGCGTAGCAACCAATGTAATTCATAGTGGGGAATAAACCGGGGATCAGGCTCCACCTGTGCCAGATAAGCCTGTGCCTTATCGCGCTGATGTAGCTGAATATAGTAAAACCCAAGGTAAGTGAGTATTTGCTTTTTTAAGTAGTTGTCACCCAGTTCCGATGCAATCTCCAGCGCTTCGAGCAAGCTCGGCTCACTCTCAGTGACTGGCACCAGATAGTTCTGCCCATAGGCAAATAAAGCCCGCGCCAGTAAATTACGCTGAGGCGGCGGGCGGATTGGCCAGATAAAAGGCCAGTTGTGCGTCGCGATACGCCAGGGCACGGCTGCCAATTAATGCGTATGCTGAATTCAGCGCCCTGGCGTAGGCATCCCACTGCTGGGTGAGCCAGAACAGCTCGGCCTGTAACTGATACGCTGTAGCGAGCTGCTCCAGTAACTGGTGACGCTGCGCAAGTGTCAATCCTAACTGCACGGCAGTCTGCGCCTGTGCATAGTCGCCCAGGGCTTTATTAAACTCCGCCTGATACAGATAATGACGCACCCGTATGGCAGGCTCCGCAGCACTCAGGTCCATAGCTGCAAATAAGGCCCCTGCCTTCGCCAGCTCACCTTGTTGCCAGGCAATGCGCGCCAGTTCGAGTTGTGCAGCCAGATGTTGCGGATACTGAGTAAGGGTTGCCTCAAAATAGGATTTAGCCAGTCTGTTGCCCTGCTCATCCAGCGCCTGTAACCCACGATAATAGTCTTGCGAAGCAACCTGCTCCGGCTTACGCGCATTTTGCCCATCGGGCAATAAAGCCAGTGCCGCAATGATCTGCTCAGCGACTTCATCAAACCCCATATCCAATTGCTCAACCACGATCTTCTGCTGCTGCCGGGCAGTATTAACGGTCAGTACGTATCGCTGTTGCTGGCGTGACAAGGTGAGTTCAACCTGCCTGCTGATATCCTCTTGTGTCGACTGAGCAGCCGGGATCAAACGGTATTCGGATTGCAATCGTGTTGTTAATGCCGCGTGCAGTGCATAGCCCCACCAGGCATTGGCGGCGACCCCGGTTTGGTTGTCCAGAGGCAAAATTGTTAAAGCGGGATGAGTTAGCTGCGCCGACACAGGCGCAGGATCTGTATGAATGAACTGGGCAATGACTCCGCCACCGATCAACAAGGTGGCACTTAACAGCGCACTCAATAACACCCTGTGCTTGTTGTGCTTTGGCTGTGTCAGCGGGCAGATCCATTGATAGCCCCGCTGCGGTACGGTGCGGATATAGCTGGGCTGCTGCGCATCATCATCCAGCGCCTGGCGCAGCTCCGCCATACTTTGCGTCAATGCTGCATCGCGAAACTCACCATGCTGCCACAAAGCATCCAGCAATGCCTCGCGAGATATCACTTGCTGCGGTCGGGCCAATAAATACTGTAATAACTGGGCGACTTTAGGGCGCAGCAGCACCACTTGCTGATCTTTTTTTAATACCAAGCTGTCGCTGTCAAAACGATACTGAGCAAATACCACCACAAGTTATATCCTTATCTCTGAACCGCCTCTACTATACCTCACAGCGCGCGTTTGCTGTACACTTAGCGCTAATTAGAGTTTGCTTTCAAGGGTCATCATGATCGCACAAGACACCATTGCAGCACAGGCAACCGCACCTGGTCGGGGCGGCGTCGGCATAATCCGAATTTCGGGGACTCTGGCCGAACAAGTTGCCCACACAATTCTCGGCAGATGCCCGAAAACCCGTTACGCAGAATACCTGCCATTCCAAACCCTTCAGGGAGAACAACTCGATCAGGGGATCGCTTTGTTTTTTAAAGGCCCGAACTCCTTTACCGGCGAAGATGTGCTGGAGCTGCAAGGCCATGGTGGTCCGGTGGTATTGGATATGTTGCTTAAAGAAATCAGTCAGATTGACGGTGTGCGGCTGGCAAAGCCCGGTGAATTCTCCGAGCGAGCCTTTATGAATGACAAGCTGGATCTGACCCAGGCCGAAGCCATTGCCGATTTGATCAATGCCACCAGTGAACAGGCAGCCAAAAGCGCGCTGCACTCTCTGCAGGGAGACTTTTCAAAGCACATTAATGCGCTGGTGGAGCAAGTGATCCATCTGCGTATGTATGTTGAAGCCGCAATTGACTTTCCGGATGAAGAAATCGACTTTCTTTCCGATGGCAAAGTGGCTGGCGATCTGAGCACCATCATAGAGCAACTGGGGATGGTGCGTCAGCAAGCCAAACAAGGCAGCATCATGCGTGAAGGCATGAAAGTGGTGATCGCGGGTCGCCCCAATGCAGGTAAGTCTTCATTACTCAATGCGCTGGCAGGCCGGGAAGCCGCCATTGTGACCGATATCGCCGGCACCACCCGGGATGTCCTCAGAGAGCATATTCATATTGATGGCATGCCGCTACACATTATAGATACCGCAGGTCTGCGCGACAGTCCGGATAAGGTCGAGCAAATTGGTATTGAACGCGCCTGGGATGAGATCCGCGCAGCCGATCACGTGCTATTTATGGTCGATGGCACCGAAACCGATGAAACCGATCCTGCCCGGATCTGGCCAGAATTCATTGAACAGCTACCACAAGGCATGGACATCACAGTGATCCGCAACAAGGTCGATCTCAGTGGTGAAGCCACAGGCACCAGTCACGACCATGGCCATGCCCTGATCCGCCTCAGTGCCAAAGACAGCACAGGGATCGACCTGTTGCGTGAACACCTCAAAGCCTGTATCGGCTTTACCGGCGCAACCGAAGGCGGCTTTATGGCGCGCCGCCGTCACCTCGACGCGTTGGAGCGTGCCGCAGAGCACCTGGAAATTGGTCAGACTCAGTTAGAAATGCACATTGCCGGCGAGATCCTGGCTGAAGAGCTGCGCCTGACCCAGCAACATCTCAATGAGATCACCGGTGAATTCACCTCTGACGATCTGCTCGGTAAGATCTTCAGCTCTTTCTGTATCGGTAAATAATACAATACTGGGACGCACCGCTTAGGTACGTCTCACCCTTTCGTCACTGAGCTTCTTTAGTGAGCGGCGCCACCCCTTTTAAGCCCAGTTCGTGAAACAGCGCAATGGCAGCTTGCTCGAATTCATAAAAGCTATCCGCAGACACCTGATGACTTGCTGTGACCATGCGGATAGCCAGAGGCTCAACAAATGTTGCGTTGGTGCCCCAGAACCCGGAATGTCCGGTTGTAGAATAGCCCTCAAAATCAAACCGCTCCTGCGCCAGGCCATAGTACTCCTGAACGCCCTCTTCAGGCACTTCGCTCAGCCAGTGCTGGGCAATCTCCCTCTGCAACTGAGGATCCTCAACCAAATGCCCCTGATGAAGAGCCGTCATGAAGACATTAAGATCATCCAGTGTAGACACGATCCCACCGCCAGCCCAGGCAAAAGACGTATTGACCTGTAATGCAACCACATCGTGATTACCACTCAACTCAGCAGGGATCTCTTCATGCTCAGGAATGTAAAAATAGTGATGTGCTATCTGCTCTGACCCCCGTGCCGGTTCATGCCTGTCCATATAGGTGTTATCCATGCCGAGTGGTTGCAGTACACGCTCATATAACAACTGCTCAAAGCGCTTCCCGGTGTGCTTTTCCAACGCCCAGGCGAGTAAATCAGTATTACTGTTACCATACAGGTGTTTTTCTCCAGGCATCGCCTCAAGATTTTGTGTCAACCCCCGCTTAAGCAGATCGGCAATCAGTAGATCCGATCTCCATAGCGCCGGTATGTCCTCTCCACCCCCTTGCAAGGCAGCAACAAAAGAACGCGTATCAGGCGCTATTGGGTCATCTAAATACGAGATGAAATCACGGATCCCGGTACTTTGATCCAGCAGCTGCCGGATAGTCAGTGAGCTTCCGCGCTTAACGCCCTGAAAAACATGGAGGTCTTCTATGCTGTAACCTACAGGCATATCCTCTGGCGAAATGAGCGCCGCAATAGGTGTATCCAGCGTAAATTGCCCTTCGTCAATCATGGAAAAGGTCACTGCTGCACTTAATAACTTAGAAATACTGGCAATGCGAAACGGTGTATCCGTCTTTAATTCCTGAGTCTGCTGTGCATCCCGATAGCCGGCAGCACCTCGCCAGACTACCCCATCCTGATTGAAATCTATCAGGGCCTGGATGCCAGGGATCAAGGCTTTATCCGCTTCGTAAATCTGCAATAACAAATCATCGAGTTGCACAAAGACGGTTTCTTGCAGCGACTTTGCGACCACAGTGAAACGTTTGCTCTGAGAGACATCAAGATCATCTGTGGCAGTGATCTCAAAAGTATATTCGCCGGCGGCGGTGGGAAGGTGGACATCGATACTTTGTGCCTGATCACCCGATACATGCAGCACAGCATCATCCGGCCCGGAGACCTGACGCCAGGCGATTGATTTCAGGTTATCGTCCTTATCAGTGACCCTGGCTGCCAGCGTCACCTGAGTCATCGCAATGGCCGTCAATTCAGGTTGTTCAATTGTAATAGCCGGTCGTTCATTGCGGCTAACACATGCGCTCAGCACACCAATACAGATCAGCGCAGCGCCCAAGTTGAGTGATTTCATCCGTTTGCTCCTTTGAAAACTACATTTAGGTTATGCTGAGGCCACGGCGCAAACTGTGAGTAATTGATGAAAAACAGCGCATTTATGTCAAAATATGTATTTCATAAAGGAACATTGGTGTGGCAACCCGTGCTCTGACGAGCAAAATAACTCTCATCACAGCAACATTTAAAGACAGCTGTACAACATGAACAGCTATGCCAATCACCCTATCCTGTCAGCTATGTGAAAAAGATCGTCATTTTTTAGATTATTTCATTATATAGATCAAACTTTATAGATCGTCTTTCCTATCATGAAAAGACGCTCAGATCGTCTTCTGCACCAGAATCTATCCACAAGCTAAAAATTGTCCTGACTATGACCCTTTACAGCCGTTCCTGCAATGCCAGATAACCCCAAAAAACATCAGGATATTCGCGGTTTATCCACAACAAGCACACCGGATTAGCATTTGGAATACTTTATTAAGGCATTGATTAATATATACTTATTATTAATTTCTGCGTATTGACTACTAATTATGCTAGATTTTTTTATCCCAAACTCAGATCAAAGCTTTACTTCTATTGTGAGGTCATTAAGATGTCGCGAATATATCTAGAATCAGTAATCAGGATCTACCGCTTCATGCGTAACATAGAGATCATCATAGGCAGCCAGATGGGCTCCGCAGAATACGTCGCAGAACAGCTTGCCGAACAACTCGATGCCAGCGAATTCAGCACACACCTGCATGAGCAACCGGAACTGAGTGCCTGTCAGCATTCTTTGTGGCTGGTGGTCACATCGACTTATGGTGCCGGCGACTACCCAGATAACCTGTTGCCTTTTATAGAGCAACTGTCTGATCATGAAGATCTAAGCCATGTTCAGTTTGCTGTGGTGGGTATTGGGGATTCTAGCTATGACACCTTTAATCTGGCAGCCAGTAACTGTGCGCAGCTACTGACAGACAAAGGCGCACAGCAGCTTTTACCAGTATTAAAGATAGATGTACAAGATGAAGCACTACCGGAAGATGCCGCCATTGCCTGGTTGCCAGCATTAAAGCAGCAATTGGAACAGGCCCGCTAGCCCGGCTTAACGATCAGGAGATAGATCTTTTACACAGAAGTTATTCACAAAAAAGCTCATTCTTAGATCGCACTGTGGATAACCATTGATCTAACTGCGGATCTACGCATACTTATCCATTGGATAGTTTTCATCGGATCTAGTCCTGTGAATAAATAGCCACTTTGATCAAAGCTTTTCATCGTGATGATCCGATCTAATTCACATTATATGATCTGATCTAACTCTTTGGATCAAATCAGGAATACGCTGTTATTCACAGATCTGAACTGATCTAATAGTAAGATCTAATAAAAGATCTTTAAAAAGATCCTTATATATTATTAAGTGATCCTTTTACTCTGATTAAAATTTAAACGTTTCACTTCTGCGTTTTTCTGGGTAGAATACGCACCCTTTCGAAATTTGCTGGTTGTTTTTAAGTAGGATCCCGTAAATGATTTATCACGAACATTTTGACGTTATCGTTGTTGGTGGTGGTCATGCCGGTACTGAGGCAGCGTTGGCTGCAGCACGTATGGGTATGAATACCTTATTGTTAACACACAATATGGACACCCTGGGACAGATGTCCTGTAACCCAGCGATCGGCGGGATCGGAAAAGGTCATCTGGTTAAAGAGATCGATGCTCTGGGTGGCGCAATGGCCAAAGCGATCGACAAAGGCGGGATCCAGTTTCGTACTTTGAACTCTTCCAAAGGCCCAGCTGTAAGGGCAACCCGTGCTCAGGCGGATCGTGCTCTGTATAAAGCGGCGATCCAGGAGATCTTGCAAAACCAGGATAACCTGAAGATCTTTCAGCAATCTTGTGATGATCTGATCGTTGAACAGGATCAGGTTAAAGGGGTTGTCACCCAGATGGGACTGCGTTTCAGTGCAGAAACCGTAGTATTAACAGTCGGTACTTTCCTGGGTGGTCAGATTCACATAGGTCTGGAGAACTTCAAAGGCGGCCGTGCAGGCGATCCACCCTCGATTGCTCTGGCACAACGTTTACGTGAATTGCCGTTCCGTGTTGATCGGCTTAAAACCGGTACACCGCCACGTATTGATGCGCGTACTGTCGACTTTTCAGTGATGCAGGCACAGCCAGGTGATACACCAACACCAGTATTCTCATTTATGGGTAAAGCGTCGGATCATCCACAACAGATCCCTTGCTATATTACCTATACCAATGAAAAAACCCATGATGTGATCCGCGATAATCTGCACCGCTCGCCCATGTATGCCGGTGTCATTGAAGGGATCGGACCGCGTTACTGCCCTTCTATTGAAGACAAGATCGTCCGCTTCGCCGACAAAGAAAAACATCAGATCTTTGTTGAGCCTGAAGGGCTGACTTCCTACGAATTGTATCCGAACGGCATTTCCACCAGCCTGCCATTTGATATTCAGCTGGAGATTGTGCGTTCAATCCAGGGCTTTGAAAATGCGCATATTTGTCGTCCAGGGTATGCGATTGAATATGACTTTTTCGATCCACGTGACCTGAAACAATCTCTGGAAACCAAATTCATTAATGGTCTGTTCTTTGC
Organism: Pseudoalteromonas sp. AWH4_217; assembly: GCF_056161105.1. NCBI lineage: Bacteria > Pseudomonadati > Pseudomonadota > Gammaproteobacteria > Alteromonadales > Pseudoalteromonadaceae > Pseudoalteromonas > Pseudoalteromonas sp. AWH4_217. Next base: position 9,879 of record NZ_JBSWYM010000034.1, read on the forward strand.
TGGCCAGATCAATGGTACCACCGGATATGAAGAAGCCGGTGCACAAGGTCTGATCGCAGGTATGAATGCGGCCTTACAAGTAAAAGGGTTGGAAGCCTGGACACCACGCCGCGATCAAGCGTACACAGGTGTACTGATCGACGACTTGGCAACTTTAGGGACCAAAGAACCCTACCGTATGTTTACCAGCCGTGCTGAATACCGCCTGCTGTTGCGTGAAGATAACGCCGATCTGCGCCTGACTGAAAAAGGTCGTGAGCTGGGTCTGGTTGACGATGAGCGCTGGGCGGCGTACAACAATAAGCTGGAAGTGATGGAACAGGAAACGCAAAGACTGCGCAATACCTGGATCCACAAAGATCATCCGGCGCTTTCGCAGGTGAATGAATTACTAAAATCGCCGTTAACCCGTGAAGCCAGTTTAGAGGATCTGATCCGTCGTCCGGAAGTCAGTTACAAAGAACTGATGCAGATCGAAGGCCTGGCCAGTGAGCAGGATAATACTCAGGCACTGGAACAGGTTGAGATCCAAACCAAGTACGCGGGCTATATTGCGCGTCAGCAGGATGAGATCAACAAACAACTGCGTCATGAAGAAACCTTACTCCCTGGAGAGTTCGATTATGCTCAGGTCAGTGGCCTGTCTAATGAGGTGGTGGCAAAGCTCTCAGAAGCCAGACCGCAAACAATCGGCCAGGCGTCTCGTATTTCTGGTATCACCCCTGCTGCGATTTCGCTATTATTAGTGTATCTGAAAAAGCAAGGGTTGTTGCGCAAGTCCGCGTAACAACAAACGGAAGACTGTGTTATTAGAACAACTTACAGCCCTGTTAGCCCACACGGACATCGCGCTAACTGAACAGCAAAAGCAGCAGCTCGTCGACTATGTCGGGCTGCTCGATAAATGGAATAAAGCCTACAACCTGACCTCAGTGCGTGATCCTCAGGAAATGATGGTCAAGCACATCATGGACTCGTTAGTCGTTGCACCTCACCTGAGTGGGAAACACTACATTGATGTGGGTACCGGACCAGGATTGCCTGGGATTGTACTGGCCATTGCCCTGCCCGATACACACTTTGTTCTGCTCGACAGCCTCGGTAAGCGTGTACGTTTTTTAACCCAGGTAAAACATGCGCTTGGACTGGAAAACGTCACACCGGTTCAGTCTCGTGTTGAAGAATATCAGCCAAGTGTTAAATTAGACGGTGTACTGAGCCGTGCATTTGCCTCTTTGCAGGATATGGTTCAGTGGTGTGGACATCTGGTCGATGACGAAAGCCGCTTTCTGGCATTAAAAGGTCAGTTTCCGCAGCAGGAACTGGATAGCCTGCCTGCCGGTGTGACTCTGGAACGTGATATTAGTTTACAGGTCCCCGAGCTGGATGGTGAACGTCATTTAATCATTCTGAAAAAAGACTAGTATTCGAGGACATAGTGGCTAGAGTCATTGCGATCGCAAACCAAAAAGGCGGTGTGGGAAAAACCACCACTGCAGTTAACCTGGCAGCTTCCATGGCTGCGACCAAACGCAAGGTCCTGCTGATTGACCTGGATCCACAAGGCAATGCGACCATGGGCAGCGGTGTTGACAAATATGGCGAAGTAGCAACCATTTACGATCTTTTGATCGAAGAGACCCCCATTCAGGACGTGATCAGTAAAGAAACGTCCGGCGAATACCACTTAATTGCTGCCAACGGTGATGTGACCGCGGCTGAAGTTAAGTTGATGGAATTGTTCGCTCGCGAAGTGCGCTTGCGTAATGCACTGGAATCGGTGCTGGATCAGTACGATTTTATTTTTATTGATTGCCCGCCTTCATTGAATATGCTGACGGTTAATGCAATGGCGGCGGCTGACTCTGTTATGGTGCCTATGCAGTGTGAATATTACGCACTGGAAGGACTAACGGCGCTGATGGATACCATCACGCAGCTTTCTAAGCTGGTCAATCCACATTTACAGATCGAGGGGATCTTGCGTACTATGTACGATCCACGTAACCGCCTGGCGAATGATGTATCTGAACAGCTGAAACAGCACTTTGGTGAAAAAGTCTACCGCACCGTGATCCCACGCAATGTGCGTCTGGCAGAAGCGCCGAGTTTTGGTGCGCCAGCGATGTACTATGACAGAGCATCCAGTGGTGCCAAAGCCTATCTGGCATTGGCCGGAGAAATGCTCCGCCGTCAGGAAAAACAAGCAGCTGCTGTTGCCTAAGAGGAAGAAAAAATAATGTCGGTGAAAAAACGCGGTTTGGGTCGAGGTCTGGATGCCCTGTTGAGTTCAGCAAAACCTGCTGCGCCTCAACCTGCTCAGCCTGAAGTCACACAAACCCAGGGCACCGAGCGTGCCGTTGAACCCGAGCAGACGACGCAAAGCTATGAGGTGACCGAGCAGGAATTACAACGGTTGCCCATCGAGTATTTGCAACGTGGTAAGTATCAGCCGCGCAAGGACATGTCTGAGCAAGCACTGGAAGAGCTTGCCAGTTCGATCCGGGCACAAGGTGTATTGCAACCAATCGTGGTGCGCCCGGTCGCTGAAAACCAATTCGAAATCATTGCCGGTGAACGACGCTGGCGCGCAGCGCAGCTTGCCGAGCTGGATGTGGTGCCCTGTATCATCAAAGATGTTGCGGATGAAGCCGCCGTGGCCATTGCCCTGATTGAGAACATTCAGCGTGAAGATCTTAATGCCATGGAAGAAGCGGTTGCACTCGACCGATTACTGAACGAGTTTGAACTAACCCATCAGCAAGTTGCTGATGCCGTAGGCAAGTCACGTACCACAGTGACCAATTTACTTCGTCTCAATAATCTCAACGATGATGTAAAAATCTTGTTGGAACATGGTGATATTGAAATGGGCCACGCACGCTGTCTGCTGGCATTGACCGGTGAGCAGCAATCTGAAGCCGCCAGAACAGCCGTAGCCAAAGGGCTGACCGTGCGCGAGACTGAGAAATTGGTGCGTGCGATGCTGGAGCCAGTGGAGCAAAAACCAGCAAAAGAGAAAGATCCGGACGTTAAACTGCTTGAGCAACAACTGGCAGAGAACCTGGGGGCCAAAGTGGAGATAAATTATAACCAAAAAGGCAAAGGTAAGCTGGTGATTTCTTATGCAAATTTAGATGAATTAGACGGAATTTTGGGGCGTATCCAGCCCGATTTTCAACAACCCTCCTAATCTTACCTTTAAAGGCGAAATGGGCGCTCGAAAAGCGTTACATTTCGTCTCGTCAAGTTGCAAATTGAGCAGAAATAAGTATAATTTCGCCAGTTTTCTAGCCCTGATAAAATTTAGCGTCATTAAGGTTAAATATAAGTGACTCATTCGTTAGCAAGCCCATATCGGCGTGCCGCATTAAAAGGTGTTTTGTATCAGGGTCTCGTAGCTATCATTGCTGCAGTAATAGTTTTTATTGGTTGGGGAGTAGAAGCAGGCCTGTCGGCGTTGGCTGGCGGTGCGGTGCTGGTACTCCCTAATTTTGTATTTGCCGCCTATGCATTCCGATTTATGGGTGCGAGCAAGGCAAATCAAGTGTATTCCTCTTTGAAACGAGGAAACGGATTAAAATTTTTGCTAACTGTTGTGCTTTTTGCGCTCATTTTTAAGCACTTTTCAGTCGTTATGTGGCCGTTTTTCGGCACGTATATGCTGGTGATGCTGACACAATGGTTGGTTCTGATTTTTTTTAATCATTAACTTTTAGGATAAAACAATGGCTGCAGAAGAAGTGACTCTATCGAGCCATATTCAGCACCACTTGACCAATGCCAAGATGTGTTCGACCGATGCCGGTCTGGCCTTCAATAAAGCATGTGCGGACAGTGGTTTCTGGACATGGCATATAGATACCCTCGCATGGTCCATCGGTTTAGGTCTTATTTTCTTATGGATCTTCCGAAGTGCCGCTAAAAAATCCACCACAGGCGTTCCTGGTAAATTCCAGTGCTTTATTGAAATGGTTGTTGAGCTCGTTGGTGATAACGTGCGAGACACTTACCATGGCAATAGCAAACTGATCGCGCCTTTGGCCCTGACTATCTTTGTCTGGGTGTTCTTAATGAACTTGATGGATTTGGTTCCAGTTGATTTCCTACCTGCTTTCGCCGGCTTCGTTGGTGAGCAAGCATTTGGTATGGACCCACATGATGTTTACATGAAGATTGTACCGACCACAGACGTGAATATGACTGCTGCTCTGGCATTGGGCGTATTTATTCTGATGATCGGGTATTCAATCCGTATCAAAGGTCTGGGCGGCTTCATTGGTGAGCTTACGCTGCACCCGTTCAGCTCTAAGAACAAATTAGTGATGGTTATCCTGATCCCATGTAACTTGCTACTTGAAACAATCGCGCTGGTTGCTAAGCCTTTCTCGCTGGCACTGCGTTTGTTCGGTAACTTGTATGCAGGTGAGATGATCTTCATCCTGATCGGTGCAATCGGCCTGATGCAGCTTCCACTGCACTTTGTATGGGCTGTGTTCCACATCATGGTAATCGTACTGCAAGCATTCGTATTTATGATGCTGACTATCGTTTACCTCAGCATGGCTAGCACAAAAAGTCACTAATTAGCTGAAAGAAAAGAATTTTTTAAACTTTAACTTTAATTTACTATTGAAACTTTGGAGATAAAAATGGAAATCGCAGTTGCTATTAAACTTATCGCTGTTGCTCTACTAATCGGTTTTGGTGCAATCGGTACTGCACTAGGCTTCGGTAACATGGGTGGTAAGTTCCTAGAAGCATGTGCTCGTCAGCCTGAGCTTGCGCCTCAACTACAAGTTAAAATGTTCATCCTAGCTGGTCTTATCGATGCCGTAGCAATGATCGGTGTAGGTATCGCTATGTACATGTTGTTCGCTCTTTAATATTGCAAAATACCTGAAACGAACAACTGTCAAGTAAGGAGGAGCGGTCGTGAACTTAAACGCCACTCTAATAGGTGAATTAATCGCATTTGTGGTCTTCGTATGGTTCTGTATGAAGTTCGTATGGCCACCACTAAATGGTGCGATTGAAGCTCGCCAGAAGAAAATCGAAGATGGATTAGCTGCCTCTGACAAAGCTGAAAAAGACCTTGAGCTAGCGCGCGAAAAAGCCGCTGAACAGCTTAAGGAAGCGAAAACTCAAGCTGCTGAAATCATCGAACAAGCTAAAAAGCGTGCAACGCTGATTGTTGACGAAGAGACAACTCGTGGTCAGCAAGAGCGTGAGAAAATCATTGCTCAGGGACACTCTGAGATCGAATCTGAGCGCAACCGCGTGAAAGAAGAGCTACGTCAACAAGTAGCGACTCTGGCTGTGGTTGGTGCAGAGAAGATTTTAGAGCGTGAAATCGATCAAGCCGCACACAGTGACATCGTTGAAAAACTTGTCGCTGAGCTTTAAGTAGGGGTATGAGCATGTCTGAATTGACTACTATCGCTCGCCCATACGCTAAAGCGGCTTTTGAACTTGCCGTTGAGAAAGGCACAGTTGAAGCTTGGAATGAAATGCTGTTCTTCGCAGGCCAGGTGGCCCGCGATGAACAGGTTCAGGCACTGTTAGGTGGCATTGCCACCGAAGCAGAGCAGTCTGATGTATTCATCAAGCTATGCGCTGAGCAACTCAACGAACAAGGCCAAAATCTTATCAAGCTGATGGCCGAAAATGAGCGTTTAGCCGCCATGCCAGCTGTTGCAGATTTGTTTGCTGAATTAAAAGCAGACTATGACAAAGAAATCGACGTTAACGTCGTTTCAGCAGCAGCGCTTGCCGAAGATGCGCAAGCAAAATTGGTCGCGGCACTTGAGAAACGTTTCGCACGCAAAGTTAAGCTGAATTGTAGCATCGACGAAACCATCGTAAGTGGTCTGGTCATTAAAGCCGGCGATACCGTTATCGACGGGTCTATTCGCGGCAAGTTAGATCGTCTTGTGACGACGCTACAATCGTAATTGGGAAAAAGAGCATGCAACTTAATTCCACAGAAATTTCTGCACTGATCAAGCAACGCATTGAGCAGTTTGAAGTTGTAAGTGAAGCGCGTAACGAAGGTACTATCGTATCTGTTACCGACGGTATCATCCGCATCCACGGTCTTGCTGACTGTATGCAGGGTGAGATGATCGAGCTTCCTGGCAACCGTTATGCTATCGCATTGAACCTTGAGCGCGACTCAGTAGGTGCGGTAGTAATGGGTCCATACGCTGACCTTAAAGAAGGCGTAAAAGTTAAATCAACAGGTCGTATCCTTGAAGTACCAGTAGGCCGTGGTCTGCTAGGTCGTGTTGTAAACACACTAGGTGAGCCGATTGACGGTAAAGGCGCGGTAGACAACGATGGTTTTGAGCCAGTTGAAAAAATCGCACCGGGCGTAATCGAGCGTCAATCAGTAGACGAGCCAGTACAAACTGGTTATAAGTCTATCGACTCTATGATCCCAGTAGGTCGTGGTCAGCGTGAGCTAGTGATCGGTGACCGTCAGACTGGTAAAACAGCACTGGCTATCGATGCTATCATCAACCAAAAAGACACAGGCGTTAAGTGTGTGTACGTTGCGGTTGGTCAAAAAGCCTCTACCATTGCTAACGTAGTACGTAAACTAGAAGAGCACGGCGCTCTTGAGAACACCATTGTTGTTGTTGCTTCAGCATCTGAGTCTGCTGCACTGCAATTCCTGGCTCCGTTCTCTGGTTGTACTATGGGTGAATACTTCCGTGACCGTGGTGAAGACGCGCTAATCGTATATGATGACCTGTCTAAGCAAGCTGTTGCTTACCGTCAGATCTCACTACTACTTAAGCGTCCGCCGGGCCGTGAAGCTTACCCAGGTGACGTATTCTACCTTCACTCACGTCTGCTAGAGCGTGCATCACGTGTTAACGCTGATTACGTTGAGAAATACACTAACGGTGAAGTGAAAGGTCAAACAGGTTCATTGACGGCATTGCCAATCATTGAAACTCAAGGTGGTGACGTTTCTGCATTCGTACCTACCAACGTTATCTCAATCACCGACGGTCAGATCTTCTTAGAAACTGACTTGTTCAACGCAGGTATCCGTCCAGCTGTTAACGCTGGTATCTCGGTATCTCGTGTAGGTGGTGCAGCGCAAACTAAAATCGTTAAGAAACTAGGTGGTGGTATCCGTCTAGCGCTAGCTCAGTACCGTGAACTAGCGGCGTTCTCTCAGTTCGCTTCTGACCTTGACGATGCAACACGTGCCCAGCTTGAGCACGGTGAGCGCGTAACAGAGCTAATGAAGCAGAAACAGTACGCACCAATGTCTGTTGCTGACATGTCTCTGTCTCTATTCGCTGTTGAGAAAGGCTACCTGAAAGACATCGAAATCAACAAAGTACTTGATTTTGAAGCAAGCCTTATCGCATTCGCGAAAAGCGAATACGCAGCGCTAATGACTCAAATCAATGAAACTGGTAACTACAACGCCGAGATCGAAGCGCAGCTGAAAGAACTTCTTGAGAAGTTCAAGTCTACGCAAACTTGGTAATGTGTTATGAAGGTGAGTAGTTAGCTACTCACCCAGATTCGGAGAAAGAGTCATGGCCAGCGGAAAAGAGATAAAAAGCAAGATCGGGAGTATCAAGAATACTCAAAAGATCACCAGCGCAATGGAGATGGTTGCCGCTTCTAAAATGAAGAAGGCACAGGAACGCGTCGCGTCCAGCCGCCCATACGCTGAAAACTTACGCAAAGTGATCGGTCGTATTGCTCAGGCTAACCTTGACTTCCAACACCCGTTCTTAATCGAACGTGAGGTGAAGCGAGTAGGTTACATTGTTATCTCTACTGACCGTGGTCTTTGTGGCGGCTTGAACTCAAACGAGTTTAAGCGTGTAGCGAAAGACGTTAAAGCGTGGAAAGAAAAGGGTGTTGATGCAACATTTGCCACCCTGGGTGGCAAAGCTGCCGGTTTCTTTAAACGTTTTGGCGGTGAGCTTGAAGCCAAAAAAGCCGGGTTAGGAGATGCGCCTTCTGTTCAGGACGTAATCGGTCCTGTATCTGTGATGCTAAAAGCATACGAAGAAGGCAAAATTGATCGCTTATTCGTTGTGTACAACAACTTTGTCAACACAATGAAGCAAGAGCCTGTTATCGATCAGTTATTACCTTTGCCAAAAGCTGAAGAAGAAGTATCAGCTCACGCTTGGGATTACTTATATGAGCCAAACCCAGAGGCGATTCTAGAGACACTACTAGTGCGCTTTATAGAGTCTCAGGTTTACCAAGGTGTAGTTGAGAATGCTGCCTCTGAGCAAGCTGCCCGTATGGTTGCGATGAAAGCCGCAACAGATAACGCAGGTGGCCTGATTGATGAGTTACAGCTGGTATACAACAAGGCGCGTCAGGCTGCAATCACACAAGAGATCAGTGAGATTGTATCTGGTTCAGCTGCCGTGTAACGCTTCGGCAAAGTTTAACGAGAGGAATAGACATGAGTTTAGGTAAGGTCGTCCAAATTATCGGCGCCGTTGTGGACATCGAGTTCCCACAAGACAACGTGCCAGCCGTATATGACGCACTAAAAGTTACAGAAGGCGACCTGGCTGGTTTGACACTAGAAGTGCAACAGCAGCTAGGTGGCGGTGTGGTACGTGGTATCGCACTAGGTAGTACTGACGGTCTGCGCCGTGGTACTTCAGTAGAAGGTACAGCTGAGCCAATTAAGGTGCCAGTTGGTACAGCAACACTTGGTCGTATCATGAACGTACTGGGTGACGCAATTGATGAAGCCGGCCCAATCGGTGAAGAAGAGCGTTGGTCAATCCACCGCGCTGCGCCTTCATACGAAGAGCAAAGCAGCTCAGTTGAGCTACTTGAAACAGGTATCAAGGTAATCGACCTTGTATGTCCGTTCGCGAAGGGTGGTAAAGTTGGTCTGTTCGGTGGTGCCGGTGTAGGTAAAACCGTAAACATGATGGAACTTATCCGTAACATCGCAATCGAGCACAGCGGTTACTCTGTATTCGCTGGTGTTGGTGAGCGTACTCGTGAGGGTAATGACTTCTACCATGAGATGAACGACTCAAACGTACTAGACAAAGTATCGCTAGTATACGGTCAGATGAACGAGCCACCGGGTAACCGTCTGCGTGTTGCTCTGACTGGTCTGACTATGGCAGAGAAGTTCCGTGACGAAGGTCGTGACGTACTGTTCTTCGTAGATAACATCTACCGTTACACGCTGGCGGGTACTGAGGTATCTGCACTACTAGGCCGTATGCCTTCAGCGGTAGGTTACCAGCCAACTCTTGCAGAAGAGATGGGTGTACTACAGGAGCGTATCGCATCTACTAAGACTGGTTCAATCACGTCAATCCAGGCCGTATACGTACCTGCGGATGACTTGACTGACCCGTCACCAGCAACGACGTTCGCGCACCTTGACGCAACGGTTGTACTTTCACGTGACATCGCATCTCTTGGTATCTACCCTGCGGTAGACCCACTGGATTCAACTTCTCGTCAGCTTGACCCGCTAGTAATCGGTAACGAGCACTACGAGACTGCACGTGGCGTTCAGACTGTACTTCAGCGTTATAAAGAGCTGAAAGACATCATCGCTATTCTAGGTATGGACGAGCTATCTGACGAAGATAAGCAAGTTGTATCTCGTGCACGTAAAATCCAGCGTTTCCTGTCTCAGCCGTTCTTCGTTGCTGAGGTATTCACAGGTGCACCTGGTAAATACGTTTCACTGAAAGACACTATCTCTGGCTTCAAAGGCATCTTAAACGGTGAATACGATGACATGCCAGAGCAGGCTTTCTACATGGTTGGCTCAATCGACGAAGCGATCGAAAAAGCCAAAAACATGTAATTAGGGGGTTGTTATGGCAATGACAGTACGCCTTGACGTAGTGAGCGCTGAAAAGAGTTTGTACTCTGGTGACGTGACTGCGATCCAAGTGACAGGTAGTGAAGGTGAGCTGGGTATTCACCCGGGTCACGCGCCACTGCTGACTGGCCTAAAACCTGGTATGGTACGTTTAGTAACAGAAGACAAAACTGAAGAGTTTATCTATGTTGCAGGTGGTACGCTGGAAGTTCAACCACAGACCGTAACTGTCCTTGCTGACGTTGCGATCCGTGCGGAAGAGCTTGACGAGCAAGCTGCTGAAGAAGCTAAACGTGAAGCGCAGGCGCAACTGGCTTCAGGCACCGCAGGCGAGCTGGATTACCAGCAAGCAGCCATGCAGCTTGAAGAAGCCCTTGCTCAGCTGCGTCTTCTACGCCAGCTGCGCAAATAAGCAGCCACCTATCTGGTTTAAAAAACCCACGCATTGCGTGGGTTTTTTTATGCCTGAATTTCCCTGCATGTAGGTGGTTTGAAAATGAAGAGTGTTTGGTACAGCGATTGTCTGTTATCACTAAGGAGGCACCCAAGGCTTAGCGTGGTTGTGTATGTGGTAGCGCTTGAGGTGGTATAGAACGGAACAATCTAAGATATGGTAACATCGACTCAGTCAGACAAAGGTTGCCATGACAGCGGGCCTGATTTTCAATCGTAAGTTGATATATTTGGCGAGGTTTGGCGCTGATTTTAGGCCATTTTGTTATAACAAGCCTATGAATAATCGAACTAATTCATTGAGTTATCTATGTATATGCACTAAAGCAATCCGGTTCGCGGGATGGCCCATGAAAAAGTGCTGACTGGAGTCATGGAAGTCGGGAAATAATAATCTGTACATTCGTTTACTAACCTTAATGAAACAGAGTGTTTAACTCTTTAATTTTTTGCTTTAATATTGCCAAAGACGACTTGGTGTAGCTAAGTATCCGAGGCGGTGATTAGGTCTTATCATCTATGAAAAAACCGCCTATCTACTCAGCAGCTTTAATAAGAAGCCAGCCCTACTCATAAACTCTACAATTTAGTTTATTCCAATAGTATAAGGGCCTGATAATAAGCAGTTACGATATGAATGAAGTTAACTTTTCAAGGACTGTGAAAGCGGTAAAATTTGGATCCTGGACACTAGATCCAAAACGGCAAACCATCACAGACGGTGAAGTAACCAGAGAACTTGAACCTCTGTTATTTAAAATCCTCTGCTACTTAATTTTGAACAATGATCAGATCATCACCAGGGACGATCTGGTCAATGATGTGTGGTGCCAAAATTACGTTGATAATAACGCCATCAACCGGGCAATGTCTGAGCTGCGTAAAGTGCTCAAATCAGACAAGCAAAAAGGACTGGTTGTTAAAACACACTATCGTAAAGGGTACAGCTTTTTCCTTGAACCTGAAATTGTTTATCAAGACCTAATTCCTCAGGCCAGTATTACGCCTGTCACGCGGCCTAACACTAAATCACCAGAACAAAAGCCTGAGCCAGTAGCAAAGAAGAAACCGGTTAACGTCTTTAAATTGCGTCCAGCCCTTGTGGCGGTTGTATTAGCTGTGGGTGGTGGTGTACTGGGCCTGATGATGTCCTCAGCAGAGAATGCACCAGAAGCATCACCAGTGCCCTCTGCTTTGGTCGAGGATGTGACCTATAAAGAACAGTTGTTGTCCTGGATGCCTGGTCGCTACATGGGCACTAAAGTCTCCCCAAGTAATGAGTATGTCGCGTTTTCTTTTGTACCTGAAGGCACTAGTAATCAAAGCTTGATCATCAAGGAGCTTAAAACCGGTCTTGAGAAAAAGATCAGTGAAGTGAATATCAATTTTTCCCCATTGGGCTGGACGGCTGATTCGAGCAAGCTTTTTTATCGCCTTGAGGAAGGTGAAAAGTGCGAGGTTTGGCAGACTGACAGAGACTTGGCGGGCAATAGTCGTTTTTTATTCAACTGTAATAGTCCCATTCAGCACGGTGCTGGTGTGGGAGGTAGCTCATTTGTATACTCTAAAGCTAATTATCGCGGACGAGATCAGTTATCTGTTCTGATGAACTATGACTATGAAACGGGGGAGGAGTTTCAGCTCACCTCTCCCAATTTAAACTCCTTTGGCGATATGTTTTTGTTGTATGAATCGTCGCTAGACAGCGTCTTTTTTTCTCGCCGACAGTACGACACCTATGAACTCTACATGACTGATATGGAAGGCAGTAAGCAAATAAAACTGTACGAGTCAAAAACCCCTATCTGGGAAGTCATGTATGAGGCAGAGTCAGACACATTAATGTGGTTCTGTAATGCAACCAACAGGCTGTTTGAATTTTCGTTAGAAGCGAACATGCTTAAAAGCAAGACTCAGCTTACCAATAAAGGAAATTACGCTAACGGATACCCATTGTCTAAGGACAAAGTGATCGCGATTAACTATCCCTACAAGCATAATATTTATGAGCTCAGCTTGTCACAGTCCACATTGTCGCCGTTATTCATCAATGACGAGATTAAGTTTTCGGGTTTTGTGAAAAATGGGCTGGCCCATTACCTGGCTCTTGAGCACGAAAAGTGGATCCTGAAGCAAGGCATTGAACCTGATCAACTCAACACCATTTATACCATAGGCAACCCGCAAGATAGTTTTCCATTGCTTAACTATGATGCCCGGACGGAACAAACATTACTAGGATTTGGCGAGCAGTTAATTGTATTTGACAACCAGTTTAATACACAGCATGTCGTTGAGGTAGAGAATACGGTCTTAGCTGCGGATATTCTGCCTGACGGAGATATTGGATATATTGTTATCGATGAAAATCAAAAAAATAACCAGTTTTATATTTACTCAAAGCAGAGCAAGCAGTCAAAAAGATTACCGATAAAGGATGCAGTTTGGTTTGCTCAGTTCAACGACAGTCAGTTAATTTACCAGTCGCGCAAGAATACGTTGCATTATTTTGACCTGTCTACAGGCGTTATAAGCGACGAAATATCGCTACCACACAGTGCCAACTCCCGGCTGGTAACAAATGACAGGGGAGGTGTTTATTACTCTAATGGTAAGCAAGTCTATCAAATGAAAGAAAGTGGTTGGCATCTGCTGAGCGATTTAGGTGATAAAACGGTTTACTCTTTGCGGTATTCAACGGAGCGCGATTCACTCATTATGACGACGCTGGAAGGAGCAAACAATCACTTGATCCAGTTGGAAGCATCACGGCAAGCTCCATCTCTGTAGCTTTTGTCTGTCAGTGGTATATCGATTGTTATACCACTGACAGGCAGTTGATTCGCACAACTTTCTCCTATAACACTTCCCATCCATCTTACGTTTCTTATATCACTCCTGTTTTTATCTTTGCAAAACGCTTTTTTATGTTGCCGAACCTTACAACCAGGGCGATATGACAAACTTGTAAAGTTGTTGCTAAGGCGGACACTTAAATTTTAGCTGATGAAGACATTATCACTTGCGATTCTTGTTTATAAAACCTTTGCAATCAGTGGTTTAATTAAAAAGATTATATTCGCCATATAAGCTTTGATAACTTCCCATATTCTGTTCCATGCGGTACTGTTTTTACATCAACACGGCAAAAGTGTGTGGCTATCTATATATGTCCGGCTGCAAGACGTGCTGACAACTGAATGACATCCTTTGATAATAAAAAAATGTGAGGAAACAAAGATGAAATTTAAAGTGAACAAAAAAGAGCTAAAAAACCTACAGAGTGAAAAATCATTAAATGCACAGCAGACACGAATGATTGGTGGTGCAGGTGACTACATGGCGCCTAATCCGAGAACCAACACTAGTCACTTTTCAAACAATGACTAATTGTCACTTGAGAATGTAAAAAGGACATGGATGAAATTTTTAGTATGCTTAACAAGTGGGCTAGCGCTCGTATCGACTGATAATAAAAAAGTGTGAGGAAACAAAGATGAAATTTAAAGTGAATAAAAAAGAACTTAAGAATCTTCAAGATAAAAATACACTAAATGCTCAACAGACACGAAAGATTGGTGGTGCAGGTCACTACAAAGCGCCTGGTCCGCGAACTAACACAACTTTCCCATCACTTGACGACTAATCGTCAACTTAAGAATGTTAAAAGGGCATGGATGAAATTTTTAGTATGTTTAATAGGTGGGCTAGCGCTCGTATCGACTGAGGCATCGCCACTTAGCTTTGCAGGTAATCTAACCGTAGGGGCACCCAGTTACCAATATCACTTTGCTACGTCAAGTGGTGCTGCGTTAAACCACCTCGTTACGCTTGATCAGGTTGTCTCTGAGGGAGAACCTTTACTGAGTTACAAAGAGGCTATAAAGGATAGAGTCAAGCTTATACTTGCTGGCTCTCAGGGGGTGGTGACTGAGCTGAATGCCGATTCGTCTGTTTCAAAAGGGGAGTTGCTTGCCAAGCTGCTTACTCCAACTTTGCTTGGCATATTTGAACCAGCTCATGAGCAAGCCGATACACCAAGAGAGCTCTGGTTTTGCCATGTTGGCAATGCATTTAAAGTGAAAGTAAGTTACGAGAGCCGCGAAAAAATGTTTATCACGCTACACCTGAATGAATATGTTACTAAGGTAAGTGAATCGTTCAAAAGTGCAAAGCCAACGACCTTATTTGCGGACAAAGCTGAGTGTCTGGAACAGGTGAGTTCGAATAAAGAGGTAAGGGAATTGCCCTAAGCATGGCGGTGCGTCGGGCATACATATGCGAGAAATGCAGATGTAATAAGGAAATTTCATACTACAGCGCAAAATTTAAAAAAACAATAGCTGATTTCAATTATCGGCTCATGTTCTCCGACACTGCTCCTCTTTTCTCTTTGCGACTCACACAACCGCGCTTTTTGTGTTAGCGGGCGTTGCTCTTGCATGAGGTTCGTAGTTAACACACCTTCAGATAGGCCTGAACAATTCCCATCAATACGTTTACATGTACGGAGCTACACTTTTTTCTGTGTGTGGTCAGTCTCTCAGTCGCCGCTTGCCAAGTTAGGCTGATCTGCTCGCCTTTAGCGCATAAGCACAGCTGTCTTATTCTGCTGTACACTCTGGTACCGTATTCGTTTATCACCGAATTTCATATTCCGCTATTCTCATGGCGTATAACATTGTGTGATGCTTTTACATCAGCGGCCATGGTATAAGAGTATACAGTGGGCAATGTTTCTATGATACCTGCTCTCCTATCGTGCATAGCACAGCCCTCTCACTCAGCTGGATGCTCCGGCACAGACTCTTTTATATCTTATCCACTTATCATCGAATTTCATATTTCGTCATTCTCAGTGCGTCTAATGCTCTGTGTAAATTGGCACTGGCGGGGGCTGCACTCGATCACAGATGGCCGATTAATATTACTGTTTAATGCCCGGCCCTTCGCATGCTGTAAGCGATGGTGACTGGGAGCATGCACTGGTTTTCTGGTGTATGAAGCGACACGAGGCAAGTGCAAAGTAGGTATAAAGTGCAAGGCTGGGCTGTGTGGTGGGTGAAGAGCAAAAGGGTTTGTAAATCGACCTTTCAATGACGTGCTAAAAATACAATGTTACTCGAAGTAGTCACTTATATAGCAGTAATGATTATGTTTAAGTTGTTGTAATATTGGGATAAATTCGTTTTTCAGTGAATTTGAATTCTACCTTTCTGTATCGCACTATGAGTTCAACACAAGCAGCGCCACCTTAAGAGTTTGGCGGTACTGACATCAGAATTGAATGAAATGGAGCGATACCCGATGACATTAAAAGAGTTCTTTGAGCGTTATTACGAAATCATTTGTTCGGGCAATCTCGACGACCTGGAGCCATTCTATCATACCGGTGCGGGTGTGATGGCCGGTGCTAAGTCCCAGTTTGAAAGTATGCGTAAGCAACTGAGCTTTAAAATGACACTGCGTAATGTAGAGCTATTGGCCAAGCGTGACGATTTGCTAATAGTACGGGACGTGATGACCATTGAGGGAGAAAAAGAGGGACAGGCACTTGATAAGCGTTCTGAAAATATACATTCATTGGCGAAAGAAGCCGGTCAGTGGCGAATTTTCTCGACGTCAACGTTTCCAGGTGAGGCAGAGTAATTATGTCGGGGTTATTCAGAAAAGAAGCCATTGAACACCAGGGGCAGAAATTAGATGGCGAGGTATCCATTGCGACGCACATGTCATTTAACTGGATCCTACTGGTAATTCTGGCGACGGTATTGATTGGTATCACTTACCTGGTGGTTGGTGAGTATCACAGGAAAGAGATCGTTTCAGGCTATCTGAGGCCAACAGATGGTCTGAGTAAGGTGTATCCCCTGGGTCAGGGTGTCATTGATGAAGTTTATGTCGAAGAAGGACAAAAGGTCGAAAAAGGCCAAGTGCTTGTGCGGGTAAGAATGGAGCGGATCCTGACCTCTGGCAGCGATATGAATGAAGCGATTTTAGCGGAGCTCATTAAACAAAAGGATTTGGTAAAGAAAAATATAGAGAATCAGACGCAGCTGGCGAAAGTCAGTCAGGAGAAGCTGGACTCTCAGATCAATAACACGGCATTTCAGCTTACACAGACTAAAAAGCAACATGAATTGCTTACTCAGCGTGTCGAGCTCAGCGAAAAACGCTATCGGGATACGCTGGCATTGATTGAAAAAGACTTTGTCTCTCAATCTGATGTTGAAAGTGTCCGCGATGCCATGTTGGTTTTGCAACAGCAAGCGGAAGATCTGGAAGGGCGAGTATTGAGCCAGCAAGAGTCCCTTAGCCAGCTGCGTCTGGAGCGTCAACAATTGCCGCTGACTTTACAGAAAACAGAAGCACAGCTGAGAACTCAACTTGCTGATATTAATCAGCAGATCACTCAGGCCAGTGCACAGCAAAGTTACGATGTTCGTAGTCATAGAAGTGGTCGGGTCAGCAGTCTGATGGTTAAACCAGGCATGATTGCGCACAGTACCAGTCCTTTAATGACGGTACTGCCTGAAAATGCGGCGCTGGAAGCTGTGTTGTTAGTCCCATCCCGCGCATTTGGTTTTGTACAGGAAGGGCAAAATACGCGGATCCGTTATCAGGCCTTCCCCTATGCCCGGTTTGGCATCTATGAGGGCACGATTTCGAGCGTCTCAAAATCAATTTTACTCCCTAATGAGACAAGTTTGCCTGTGACACTCCGAGAGCCGGCTTATCAGGTGGTTGTCTCACTCAAAGCACAGCATGCCCACGCCTATGGTGCGTCTGTTCCTCTGCAGGCTGGGATGTTACTGGAAGCCGATATTATGGTTGATAAACGCACCTTGTTTGAATGGTTATTTGAACCTCTTTACAGCATTAAAGGAGCAATCTGATGGAAAATCCAATGCACTTACTCCGGTTTAGCGCTGCCAAAAGGCTGCCTGTTATTTTGCAAACCGAGGCGGCGGAATGCGGGCTTGCCAGCCTGGCAATGGTTGCTGCTTATCACGGATACAAAACAGATCTGACGACATTGCGTCAGACCCATGAAATCTCATTGAAAGGGGCGAACTTAGAAGAGCTAATGCAAATTGCAGACAAGCTCAAGCTCAGTTCTCGGGCACTGCGGTTAGATTTAGAACATCTGCCGCAATTAAAAACCCCCTGTATTTTACACTGGGATATGAATCACTTTGTTGTACTTAAAAAAGTGACTAAACACAGTGTTGAAATACACGACCCAGGTTTAGGCCATCGTAAATATACCATGGATGAGTTTTCGAAACACTTCACTGGTGTGGCACTGGAGCTGAGTCCAACGGAAGAGTTTAAGTCTGAAGATACCCGGGTAAACCTTAAGTTGTCCGATTTTTGGAGCAAAGTGACAGGCCTTAAATCCACATTGGGTAAAGTGTTTGTTTTGTCCTTACTCTTGCAGGCTTTCGCCATCGCCAGTCCATACTATATGCAACTGGTTGTTGATGAAGTCATTCTGAGCTTTGACCAAAACTTATTGGCTATTTTAGCCGTGGGATTCGGCTTATTGATGCTCATAGAAATGGTGACTGGCGCGGTACGGAGCGTGTTATTGCTGCACTTCGGTAACCTCATGAGTATTCAGCTTGGTGCAAACTTGTTTCATCACCTTATCCGCTTGCCACTGCAGTATTTTGAAAAACGTCATATTGGTGATGTGGTGTCACGCTTTGGCTCATTACAACAGGTAAAAGAACTGCTGACCAAAGGCGTGATCGAAGCCTTAATCGATGGGGTTATGGCCATTGCAACCTTGATCATGATTTTTGTGTACAGCCCCAAATTGAGTGCCGTGGTACTTGTTGCTACCGCAGTGTATGCCGTCATACGCATTGCCATGTACAGACCGTTACGACGCATGTCGGAAGAAGTCATCGTAAATCAGGCCAAAGAGCAGTCTAACTTCATGGAAACGGTACGTGGTATCCAAACTATCAAGTTGTTTGGCCGCGAAGTGCAAAGGCAGAGTGTCTGGCATAACAAATACGCAGACAGTTTGAATGCCGGGATCCGGGTAGGTCACTTGAACATCGGTTATGAGGCAATCAACAAGGTGATCTTTGGATTTGAAAATGTGCTGGTGGTCTACTTTGCTGCAATGCTGGTTATGGAAGGCGATCTGACTGTCGGGATGTTATTCGCTTTCATGGCATATAAGCGTCAGTTTGTAGAGAAAATGGCGTCTCTTATCGAAAAGCTTATCGAGTTTAAGATGTTAAGTCTGCACTTTAACCGGCTTGCTGATATTTCACTGACCGACAAAGAAGATCATATGCAGGGTAAAGCCAGCAGTGGTGAATTGACCGGAGCGCTTACACTTCAGGATGTCACTTATCGCTACAACAGCAAAGAAGCACCGGTGTTTAAAAACCTGGACCTGACCATTGAGGCTGGTGAATCCATCGCGATAGTCGGCCCGTCCGGCTGTGGCAAAACGACGCTTGCCAAAATCATGCTGGGCTTATTTGAACCCGAAGCGGGCAAGGTACTCGTTGATGGGATCGACATCAAGCAGATAGGGTTATCAAAATATCGCTCCCAGATCGCGGCTGTGATGCAGGATGATCAGTTATTGTCAGGCTCCATCGCCGATAACATCTCGTTTTTTGACCCTGACCTGGATATGCGAAAAGTCGAGTGGGCGGCTCAGGTTGCTGCCATTGATAAGGATATTATGTCGATGACCATGGGGTATAACACTCTGGTGGGAGATATGGGAGCAGCCTTGTCCGGAGGGCAGATCCAGCGGCTGCTGTTGGCCAGGGCGTTGTATCGAAAACCCAAGATTCTGTTTATGGATGAAGCAACCAGTAATTTGGATACCAAGCTTGAGTTCTCAGTCAATGAAGCGGTTAAGAATCTGGATATTACCCGAATAATCATAGCGCACAGGCCTGAAACCATTGCCAGTGCAGATCGTGTCATTGAGTTGAGATATGGGCAGGCCGTTGCGGTAGATAAGCCGGATATTAGTCTGAGGCGGCCTAAGTCTGCAGATGTATCCTTGTGTATAGATAGCACGCCATATACTGAAACAGGTGCGACGAGTGAGTTTAATATGGCTTAGTATAATTCACTATAATAAGTATGTGGTTTATATTTGAGTGCGCCCTTATTAATTTTAATGGCTTTTGTTCTTGGTTGTGGTGTGCACTCAACTAACTTTTTAATTGTTTTTTTATTTTTATTTAATTGAATTTTATTTTTAATATAACCTGTTGACATTTTGTTTTTTGGTGTTAACTTATAAATCAAGCTTAAATCTTGGCGGAGATAAGCTTAAATCAAAAAGTGTAATAAGGTTTGCGAGATTAATACTCTCTTTAATTTGGAAGTTCTATTTTTAATTTGGATTTTTAAATTCTTTGAGTTCTCCATGAAAATTTAAAAATAGAGTTTGTTAAATACAACCATAGAATATTTTACTGTGAAGTTAAAATTGCTTTGGGATGTTGCAAACCTCTTTCTGTTCTCTGGCTTTATCGTTTTCGTTGTTAAGCCTTTAAGAAAGCAGATAGCAATCTGATATTAACGGCTGAAGCCGTTACATAAAAATAGGAAAAATTATGAAAAATCTAAATGCTAAAGACCTGGTTCTGATCGCTGGTGGTGAAGAAGAAGTACCTATGTGTCCTGATATTGATCAATATACCAACTAATTGAGGAAATTAAGATGAACGAATTAAATAAATATGAAGTGGAAAGTGTAAATGGTGCGGGCCGTGAATATGATGACCCGTGTGATCCTGAGCTTTTTTTCAACTAATAAGGAATAAAAAATGAAAGAAATAAAAGAATTAACAGCTGTTTCTGGTGGAAGTCTGTGTGAACACTGTGCTGAAGAACTACGTGAACTTGAAAGCCTTAAATAATAACTAAAAGGAAATAAAATGAAAGTAATTAATAATCCAAGTTTGGTTTCTGGTGCAGGCGAACCTTTTATCGATATGAGCTGTGATGTTATCGAGCACCAAGATTGCACATCTAATTAATTTTAAATAGAGAAAACAGAAATGAAAGAACTAAATAAAACAAGTGTGAAAGAAATATCTGGTGGTGTTGACTACTACATCGAGTATAACGCTGATAACAAAACGATCGGTGTTGGCTTCAGCATCAAATTCTAAGTCACAGTTTTTTGGAGACAGTTATGAAAGAAATGAATCAAGTGGCAGTAAGCCAGGTTGCAGGTGGTGTTGACTACTACATCGAGTATAACGCTGATAACAAAACGATCGGTGTTGGCTTCAGCATCAAATTCTAAGTCACAGTTTTTTTGGAGACAGTTATGAAAGAAATGAGTCAAGTGGC
>NZ_JBSWYM010000035.1:0-25104 GCF_056161105.1 Pseudoalteromonas sp. AWH4_217
CGCCACTTCTTATTTAAGAAGTGAGCAATCAACCGACGAAAGTCGGTTTTTTTGTGTCTGAAATTTGGTGTGAGTTACTTCAGCTGGATAGAGTACCTGGCTACGAACCAGGCGGTCGGAGGTTCACTCTCCACAAAAGATGTCCCGAGCCCGCCACTTCTTATTTAAGAAGTGAGCAATCAACCGACGAAAGTCGGTTTTTTTGTGTCTGAAATTTGGTGTGAGTTACTTCAGCTGGATAGGGTACCTGGCTACGAACCAGGCGGTCGGAGGTTCACTCTCCACAAAGTACGTCCCGCGTCCGCCACTTCTTATTAAGAAGTGAGCAATCAACCGACGAAAGTCGGTTTTTTTGTGCCTGTAATTTGGGGTTTGTGTTTCAGCTGGATAGCGTACCTGACTACGAACCAGGCGGTCGGAGGTTCACTCTCCACAAAGTACGTCCCGCGTCCGCCACTTCTACTTTAGGAAGTGAGCAATCAACCGACGAAAGTCGGTTTTTTTGTGTCTGTAGTTTGGTACATATTAGAAGTGGGCACACACCCGTGTGGAGAGCTCCCGGCTCGTGTTATCGACATCCGTGTTTCGCGTTCAACAAGCTGCGACGATAATTAATTGTCGGTCTGCGTCGCCCTATCTTAAATAGTTGCAAATGAAGAGGTGGCGACACACAATTCTCGTACCCTTCGTTTTTCTCAGCAGGCATTTTGTGCGCCAGCCTATATATTCTTTCCTGATACTTGCTATCAGCATCATCACACTGGCTTTTTCATGGCAGGTCGACGCCATTCAGGTCGGCGCCGAGCGCGGTGACAAGTATCTGCCATTACTAAAAGGCAAACGGGTGGGACTGGTGGTCAACCAAAGTGCGCGAGCGCATGGCCAGCACTTGCTGGATTACCTGATAGACCATCAGGTAGATGTGGCTCGGATCTTTGCTCCTGAACATGGTTTTAGGGGAGACAGGGGGGCTGGAGTTTACATTACTGATGGTAAGGATACGAAAACAGGGGTACCCATAGTCTCTTTATATGGCGCCAATAAAAAACCAAAACCTGAACAACTCACAGACATTGATATTCTGGTATTCGATATCCAGGATGTAGGCGTGCGTTTTTACACATACCTCAGTACGATGTTTCTGACCATGGAAGCGGCTCAGCAAAATGGTCTCAGTTACCTGGTGTTAGACCGACCAAACCCCAATATTGCCTACGTTGAGGGCCCTGTTCTGGATAATCACTTTCGTTCCTTTGTCGGTATGGTCCCGGTGCCGATTTTACATGGGATGACACTGGGTGAGCTGGCACGTATGATAGCGGGTGAAAGGTGGCTGGCCGGTGATGGCACTCTTAGTCTTACAGTGGTCCCCGTTGCCGATTACAGTGCTCAGCATGAGTATGTGCTGCCTATCGCACCGAGTCCCAATTTACCCAATCAACAGGCAATTTATCTTTACCCGTCTTTGTGCCTGTTCGAGGCTACGCGTGTATCCGTGGGGCGAGGGAGTGATTTTCCATTTCAGGTCTTTGGTCACGACCAAATCCGACTTGGCCCATTGGCTTTTACGCCACGCGCAATACCAGGTGTCGCAGCTCATCCTAAGTTACAGGGAAAGGCCGTATTCGCCACGGATCTGCGGCATTCAGAACAACGTGGGTTCTCGTTAGACTGGTTAGTGCAGGCACAAGCTGCTTTTACGCAGCACAATGAAGTACTGATTAACTCTCCCGGCTTCTTTGACAAGTTGGCAGGAACCGATGTGGTCCGCCTGGCACTGGCACAGGGTCTAAAAGCACATCAGATAGAAGCAATCTGGCAGCAGGAAGTACAGACGTTTAAGACACGCCGTCTGCCTTACCTGCTTTATAAACGATAATATGACTTTAGTCGTGGAAAATAGCACGCATATTATCATTGG
Organism: Pseudoalteromonas sp. AWH4_217; assembly: GCF_056161105.1. NCBI lineage: Bacteria > Pseudomonadati > Pseudomonadota > Gammaproteobacteria > Alteromonadales > Pseudoalteromonadaceae > Pseudoalteromonas > Pseudoalteromonas sp. AWH4_217. Next base: position 1,922 of record NZ_JBSWYM010000035.1, read on the forward strand.
CCCGATCAATGCGGCGTTGCCAGTGTAGGTTGGACTGTGCCAGAGAGACAAAAAGCGTATCTATCAGGTAGCACTGCGATGCACGTGTAAGTATCGCACTGTGGCTAACTGGCTCCGTTTCCTGAACAGTGTAGAGTACATAATCGGCGAGTTCGCTCAGTTGAGAGTCGCCAAAGCGAGTAATTGCAAATAAACGGCACTCATTCAGTTTCGCTTGTTCGGCCAATTTAAGTAGTGCCTTGGTCTGACCGGAATTGCTGATAACTATCAGTAAATCTTCTTTGCCCAGTGAGGCGATATAGCTGGCAGCACTGTATTCATCACTATGGCAGACTGCTGAAATCCCCACCTTTTGCAGTTTAAATGCAAAGTCTTGGGCGACAGACCCTGACGCCCCTTTTGCACAGATCAGTACTTTACGTGCGCTTTTCAGAATCTGTACCGTGCGTTCAAACTCTGAACCGTTATTGAGCTTTTGCGTTGCGGTCAGGGTTTTGTGCTGATTGGCAATGAGTTTTTCGCTGATATCTGCCAAAGAGTCATTCTGCTCAAACTGTGTAGAGCGAGACTCCTGAGCAGAAGCCTGCTCATTCAGGGCATCCACAACAGCGAGTTTGAACGCCGGGAAACCCCGGTAACCTAATTTTTGTGCAAACTTTACGACACTTGACTGACTGACGCCGGCTGCTTTGGCCAGCTCAATTGACGACAAGGTACGTATCTGAGTCCCCGAACTAAGGGTAAAGTCGGCGAGTTTTGCCTCACTTTGTGAGAGAGTTGGCCTTAATGCCTTTATTTTAATAAAAGTAGACATGCGCTTCACTTGGTAACCTGTATTAACAGAGATGTCCATATTATAGGTTCAAAGATGACAATGTGATAGATCGGAAAGATATATTATTGCGCTTTTTAATCTGGTTGGTACCTAAATAAGTTCTTTTTGTTGCGTTTGTAAATTCAGCCGGGAAAAGCTTGGATTTTTCCACGCAACTATTTAAGCTAACGGGTTTACAGCTTGATCTAATAATTAGTAATAGGGAACCTATGTCCTGGTATTCGATTTTACCGCCTTTGATAGCCATTGCCGTGGTGTTCTGGCGTAAAGAGGTCATTGTGGCGCTGATCCTGGCGTTGATCTCTTCAGAATTTCTGCTTGCCCTCAATGGCGAGGGTAATGCGCTTTTTACCACCTTTATTAATAGTATTGAGCGCATCGTGAGTGTGGCAACTTCCCCAGGTAACAGCCGGATCCTGTTGTTTAGTATCGCTATTGGTGCGCTGCTGGCATACATCAGAGAGTCTGGTGGAGTCGGAGCAACGGTTAACAGGTTGCTCAATATCGGAGTGGCAAAGAGCAAGCGCCAGGTTGGTCTGTTGACTATGTTCACTGGTATGGCTGTATTCATAGAGTCGAACATGAGTGTGCTGACTTCAGGGATCGTGTCACGGGGTCTGTTCGACAAATTTAAAATGAGCCGCGCACGACTTGCTTATATCATCGACAGTACCAGCGCCCCTGTGTGTATTCTTATTCTACTCAATGGCTGGGGAGCTTATGTGCTGGGGCTGCTGAGCAACTATGAGCTGGAGCAGTCGGCCGTCAGTATTTTGTGGGGCAGTGTGGCTTTTAATTTTTACGCCATCATCGCTTTGCTTATCGTCTTTTACACCATTGTTTTCGATAAAGTCCATGGTCCGATGAAAGTGGCGGAGCAAGCACTGGCAAAGCAGGACCAGGAAATTGACAAAGGTCCGGCCGCCAGTAAGGCGCGCTTTATGTTAGTGCCATTGGCTACGCTCATCATCAGTATGCTGGGCTTTATGTTGTGGACAGGTGGTGGTGAATTGGCTCAGGGCAGCGGCTCGAAGTCTGTCTTGTATGCCACGGTCCTGGCAACCGCAGTGGCTTACTTACTGCTACTCAAGGCACGTCATTTTACGCATCAACAACTGGTTGATGTGGGCTTTAAAGGCATGGGTGAACTACTGCCTTTGGTCAGTATTGTTTTGCTGTCTCTGACTTTGGGTGCAAGCCTAAAAGAGTTGGGTACCGGAGTGTTTGTGGCATCATTAGTAGGTGATTACTTACCTGTGTACTTTATTGTGCCTGTGCTGTTCTTAACTGGTGCGGTGATGTCTTTCACCACAGGTACTTCCTGGGGAACCTTTGCGATTTTGATCCCCATCGGTGTACCATTGATCCAGACTCTGGGGCTACCACCGTCGTTGGTTGTTGGTGCGATACTCAGTGGGGGTATTTTTGGTGATCATTGTTCTCCGATTTCAGACACCAGCGCGGTTTCTGCTCTGGCTTCTGGGTGTGATTTACTGACCCATGTTAAAACTCAACTTCCTTACGCTATGGTGGGCGGAGCGCTGGCATTGATCAGCTTCTTTATTGCCAGCGTGGTGATGATTTAAGTTGGCCATTCGCCAGCCGAGTCAGGCTGGCGACGTTAAGGACAAGCATACACATTTCCTGGTGCAGGAATTATGGTCGTTAGATGACCCTCTGTGTTTTTGTCCAATGCTAACATCTGACCCTGTGACAGCTCTGAAAATTCGGTTACATCTTGCAGTGCATTCAGCACCGACTGCTTAATTTCTAACAGGGTCTTACTACGGCAGTCAGCGACAAACCAGGTATCATTATCACTGTGAACCAGCCGACCATAAAAGCGTTGCTCGTTGAGCTGCTGATGCTGTTGGTCAAAGTGCTTATCAAGCGCTTGTTTTTGTTCCCGGATATGCGTGACATAATGGCCCTGCTCAACACTGTGGGTTTCGACCTGCTCATAGTCATCAAAGCTCAGAGCGTACACGGGCAATGCTGCATGTTGAGATTGCTCCTGAGTTATCATGACAGTAGCCAACACTATGAGTGCGCCGCATGCCAGGATCCACTGGCTTCTTTGCCACCAGCTGATCTGCTTAGGGCCGGAGTTCGCAGCGCGACAAATGTGTTTTAGGTGCCGCTGATCAAATGCAGACGGTTTGCTTTGTTTCTTGGCTTGCTGATAAGCCTGTTTGAGCTGATCTGTTGGTGACTGATTATTCATCATCTGCTCCTAATTCGTTTTTCAGCGCGGCTCGCGCATAGCGTAGTCGGGTTTTGATGGTTTCCTGTGCAGAATCCGTAATACTGGCAATCTGTTGCAGGGAAAACCCTTCCAGTTGCAGGCTTATTGCTTCTCTTTGCGCTAAAGGCAGCGACAGAATTGCGTTGTACAAGGGCTGATGTGAGTGTGTTTCGTGTTCTGCCTGAGCAGGCATGTGCTGTTCTGGGCTCTCCAAATAGGCTAACTTGTTTTGCCGACGTAGCTCATCGATCAGCGCATTTCTGGCCACTTTGAACAAAAAGGCCTTGGGCGCCTGACTGGTATGATAAGCCTGGCGTTTCTCCACGACCGTCAGCCAGGTTTTCTGACACACATCTTTAGCCAGTTCACTGTCACTTTGGGTAAGTAAAAAGTGATATAAATCATGGTTGTATTTATCTATAGCCAGTTCAAGATACTTATTCTCTCCGCTCAGTTTAAACGCATGTAAAGGATCAGCTGGCTCCGGTTCGGTTGCCGCCAGCCAGTTTTTTAGAGCAAGTAGCATAGGCGTTTCCTTATTGTTATATGTGCGCCCAACAAGTGCACCAGGCAGATTTACACTGATGCACAGCCTTGATATTAATTCTGGTTGAGCTTGAACTCCAGCACGACTTTTTGTCCAGGCTGTGGTTGAGGCTGACCATTGATGATTTGGGGTCTATATTTCCAGCGTTTCAACGCTTTAAGCGCTTCACGGTTGAACACGCGCTTAGGCTCTGCATTGGCAACCCGGGCATCGATGACGGTTCCTGTTTCTGAAATTGTAAAATGCAGCTCAACCCAGCCTTGTGTGCCATCTCGCGCAGCGGTGACTGGATAGCGAGGTTCAACCCGAACGATCGGCGTAGCCTGATTGTCTGTCGGTGTCATCAGGGTACTCATTTGTATCGGACCTGTTTCTATGGTGGGCGCGGATCCTAACCCGGCCAGACCAATGAGCGGCTCTTCAGCGTTCAGTGTCGGCTTTGGTGGGGCCTTGGCCACAGGCTTTGGTGGAGGTGGTAGCTTGTCTCTGACTTCGACCGGGCTATCTTTTTTCAACGTAGGCAAAGAAACCGGGGTATAGGTGATCGGATTTTGTTTAAACTCCAGTTCCTGACTGATCAGATGCTGCATAAAGGCAAACGCAGCGAAGGTGACACCACAGGCACCTATAAACGACAGTAAAACTTTATTCAGTGTTTGATAAGGGCGGGGTGATTGTTCTGCTAAAAATTGACCGTTCATAGGCATACTCCTTGATGATTTATCTATAAAACGGTGCTGAGGTCAAAAAGGGGTGAACTAGTTAGCGTTTTTTTTTCCGATTACGTTAGAATGCGCAAAATAGCGAAACAGATTACCTGACTATCTGGTCATCACAAAAGGCTTTATGGCTTGGCCGGCATGATAGTTTTACGGCATGTGGGAGAAAAAATGCAACTACTGGATATAGATAAAACACGTTACAGAAAGCACCTGAACATAGTGATCGCAGCATGCATTGTAGCTCTGGTTGCGGGCAGCTTAGGGTTTGCACGGATTTTGATAGTTGCCTTTCCGGATCCGGATGGCAGTCACTTTCACTGGAACCTGACTGGGGTGGTGCTGACGTGTGCGATAATCGCTGTGGTGCTCAAACAGGTGCAGTATCACCCGTTTATGTATGAGGTGAATTATGTCTGGCAACTCAAACAGGCGCTCAATAAAGTCACCCGGAAAATGGCTAAGGTAAAAACAGCAGCGCAACAAGGTGATGTAGATGCAATGCTAGCAATGCAGTTTAGTTACAGTGGTTCACGTCAGTTGTGGCAGCTGGACGACAATACGTTGACTATGGAAGAATTGGGTATTTGGCAGGCGGAGCTTGATGCGCTGACTAAACAGTATCAGGTGACGCTGGACCTGGCTCAATATGACGCCTCTTTGTTGGAAAAGTTCTAGCCTATATGAGGCAGGCATAAAAGCATTTTAGCGGCGCAAGTATGACACAAGGTCTTTAGCTGGAATAGAAAGTGAAGTTGTTCCGTGAGGTTTTTTTGATGCTGTACATGGCGACATCGGCACACTCCACCAGGCCTTTCAGATTTTCCGCATGCTGAGGAAAATGCGCTATGCCGATACTGGCACCCACAGCCAGTTCTGTTTGCCCATCGCGGTGCTCAAAGGACATTGGCTGATTAATTGATTCGAGCAGGGTCTGGGCCAAACGAGTGAGCTCTTGCTGCGTAATGTCCAACCGAGCCACCAAAAATTCATCGCCTCCCCAGCGGCATACCAGGTCGGTTGAATCCATAGTGCCAGATAGCTGGCTGGCTATGTGCTTGAGCAGTGCGTCTCCAGCATTATGACCGTAAACGTCGTTGATGGGCTTAAACTTATCCAGGTCGATCAACATCAGGCTAAAGGTGTACTGATTGTCTATCCAGTCCAATAGCAAGAGCTCTGCGCCGTAACGGTTATAAAGCCCCGTCAGACTATCCCGCTGAGCACGCTTGTTGAGCTGGTTCAGCATGGTTTTACGCAAGGTAATGTCGGCAAGAAATACCTGAAAATACCACTTACCGTCGCTAAGGGTATTGAGCATAATAATGCTTAGCCAGACAGTGGACTGAGTGAGTGGATTAATAAACTCAAATTCAGACTGCATTACCTGTTTTTGCTTGATACTGTTTTCGGTGAAGGTATACAGGATATCTGGTGTTTTACAATACAGGCCCAGATTTTCCGGAAAACGCTCGTCTACATCGACACCCATGCCCACCAGTAAATCTTTGGCTGCGTCGTTAATTAACAAAATATCCCCCTCATCTTTGACTAACAAGGTGGGAGAGGAAGACTGTTCAAACATCAGTCGAAAGCGTTTCTCTAGCTCGACGACTTCTGCCCTCAGACTTCGCTCCTGCTCAAACAGGGTTTCTGCTTTATCCAGCAGGGCATTAATGCCTAGTTCAATACGGCCAATCTCATTGTGACAAGCGTGTTTATCGACCAGCAGGCGCTGTGCGCTACCGGGCAGGATCCTTGCCAACTGCTTGCCAAGGTGATTCAGAGGTCGGGTGACCTGCCAGTATACCAGTGCCGTTAGCAAGAGGATGATAGGCAAGATCACCACGAGCATGGTTCTGACGCCTCCTAATGCAATGTTGCGAGCATTTTGCTCAATGATCTGTGTGTTAGGAGCAATATGTATGGTGCCAATGTTTTCAGACAAAAAGAAGGGATTAACGAGGTGAATCTGGATACTACCAGGACCACTGTGCAATATACTCTTAGCCAGCAAGGTGTCTTTACTGACTAGAGCTGCAGATAAAATAATATCGTTGCTGACCAAACCATTAACGACTTCAGTGGCTAAATCTTTGTCTTCCAGATAGGCGGCGATAGATGCGGTGGAAGACACCGTTTTGCCAATCTGCAAAACAATGCCACTCGATCGGGCTAGCTCTTCTTCAAAGACATGTCGATAATATAGCTTGGCATAGATCACACTGAAGAGCAGTGTCATCAGACTCAGTAAAAGGGTTAGCCGTGTGATCAAACTGTGTTTATTGAACAAAACGATACACCACTTTGACGTCCTCTGTTAGTGCCGCCTCGGGCACATAACCTATTGCATCTGGTGTAGATGCGACCTCTTCAAGTATAGCCTCGATTGACTGATACGCCTGTGGAAAAGAGGCTTTACCACTAAATTTTACCTGTGACCAATATGCGTTGATCTGGCTCATCGGGCGGCCCGTTAGTGTAGTGAGAAATTTTGCACGTAACGGATGGCCCTGATCATAATCCAGTACGGTGGCTAATGTGCCATCCGGGAAAGCGGTGTATTTACCCATATATAGGTCAATTAACTGATAGTCAGATAGCTGTTGATTGGGATTATCACGATGTACAATGACTACCAGTGAGTCGGCGGCTTTTGCTGTACTAGTAATCAACAACAACACGCATAAAGCAAAACGCACGAGTGTCCAGAGCTGCATCAGAACACCCAATTCAGACTCAGCCCCAGAGACTGAAAGTCGTTGTCATGGTTTACAGAAGATAACTCTTTATGGAGATAGAATGCGGATGGCAGTTGCTCTACTTGGGTATGGTCCAGCTGAATTTTCGCAGCCAGCGTCGACGTTAAACTACGGCGCCAACTGACAGACCAGGTATGCTGGTCTATCAAATAGAAGTTGGTATGCCTGATCACGCCTTGATACAAGCTGGTGAGTTGAGGCGTGGTGAGCAAAGGCCCAGGATCAATGCGATTATTTGATTTTGCTGCGCTTAAAGTCATCAGCCAGGTGTCGTCATCGATGTGCATACCGACGCTGATATAGCCGGCTTTAAGGTGATTGAGTACCTCAGAGGCTGAATCGATATAAGAGATCTCACTTTGCATTATCCAATGGCTATCGTCGTACTTGGCACCGAGTGTAAAGTAATTAAATCGCTTCCCTTTAATCTGGAGTGAGTCAATTAATGCCTGTCGTGTTGGCCAGATCGCTTGTGGTATTTGCTGTAACGCATTTAGCAATAGCTTCTGTTGTTCATTGGTATTACCGGCTTTGGTTGTGGTGTAGTTGGTGCGCAACAACCAATTTTTAGTTTGCGCAGACAGGCTTAAGCCATAGATAGAGTCTAATTCTACATCCCACATAAAGTCATCGTCGCTAATTATCGGTGCGCTCGATTTTCCGCTAAAGAACTTGTAAGACAGGACACTTTCCTCAAGAGGGTAAGTGTAGGTAATGTCTATGCCGTCCATGTTTTGGTGCGGAACCACCGCATAAAACTCGGTCGGAGGGTGGCCGTAATTGAAGGCATAACCAATATCCCGAAATTCCGTCATCATATACAGGTCAAGGCCTGTCCGGCCAATACGCAGCTGCCAGTTAGGCGTCAAGGTATAACGAGCAAAGGCCATTTGAATGAGGTAATCAAGTTTGTACTCTTTACGCTCTTTTAATACGGTCTGCGCAACCCATTGTAGTTGCGAAGAAGATTGCCATTCGAGTTGTACCCCAATAGAAGAGTTCGCCAAACTGGGTTCACCCAGATAACTGGCGTCTGGTTGAGAGATCACGTGTCTGATCCCCGCAGTTTGAGAGTTGCTGATGTTGATATCCAGGGTGGCAAAACCATCCACTTTGACGTCATTAGCCAGAGCCGGTATTGAGAGGCCCCAGACCAAGTATAAAAACATCACAATTTTCGAGCGCATCAGTTACCATTAAGATATTATTTCAGTAGAAATGCACTAGTGCGAGCGACACTGAGCAGTTCTTAATAGCCTAGCGTTGTTCGGTGTATTTGCCAGTATTTAGTCTGAGGACTTGTAAGTGGGTGGCTTTGCCACCATATAGTCAGTTATAGTATTTTTTGTGATAATATCACATCTTTGCAATTAGGTATTTTGTAGTCGTGGCACAAGTAAGAGCAAGAGTTGAGCTGAATGTTGGGCAGCGTAGTCATATCCCCGCAGAAATCGTCTCATTTGAAGGGTTAAAAGATGGCCAGGAGCATGTTGCCCTGGTGTTTAATCGTGCCGACAGCGAGCAGTCAGTACCACTGATCAGAATGCACTCTGAGTGTCTGACTGGTGATGTATTTCATTCATCACGATGTGATTGTGGCGAGCAGCTAAACGAGAGTATTGAAGCTATGCACCAGCAGGGAGGTGTGTTGCTGTACTTGCGCCAGGAAGGCAGAGGGATTGGTCTGTATAACAAGATTGATGCCTATGTTTTGCAGTCACAGGGCATGAATACCTATGAAGCTAACAACCACCTTGGATTTGCTGATGATTTACGGGACTTTTCGGATGCAGTCCTGATGCTACAGGCTTTGGGTTTGGATCATGTTCGTCTGATGACAAATAACCCCCGTAAGCTCAATGCGCTAAGAGAGGCAGGGATCCAGGTTGAAGAAGTTGTGGGCACCCATGCCCATGTCAAAGTGGGTGTTGCCGGGAATCGCAACTATCTGGAAACTAAGGTGAAACATGGGTCGCACATGCTTGATATAAAAAAGATCAAGAAACAGGATGAAATGTAGGTTTGTGCTATGACACTGGCCGGTCGAATTGTCCGTTTGACCAGTGTCGGCTCACTCGCCTGTCGGCAAGGAGTTGAAATTTCCCCAGTCTGAGCTTTTAAGTCCCTCTATGACCCAGTATAATCGACTTGTTTCACAACGAATTGATGAATATGCCAACAGAATTTAAAACGTTTACCGCAGGGTTTGGTTTGCAATGGCTTAAAGCCGGATGGATTATTTTCAAATCCCAACCTGTTACTTTTGTAATGATGTACCTGCTCATGGTTGTTGTGAGCCTGGTGCCATTTGTCTTTCCACCGTTGCAACTGGTTGCAGTCTTAGCATCGCCGTTTCTCACTGCCGGCTTTTATCTGGCTGTGGTGAAAAAACAGCAGGGTCAGGGCATTACGCTGGCCGATATATTGGCTCCGTTTTCTACTAAAGGCCGGCGACTGAATCTGTTTCGATTCGGCTTGTACCAAATGGGCGTGGCACTGCTTTTGAGCGCCTTACTGAGTGTATTATTTGGCCCTGCGCTGGAAATGCTACAAAGCGTTGATGAACAGAGCGAGCAGGCTGATGTGTTTGCGCAAGTACTTGCTCAGATAACATTTGCGGATGTGGCTATTTTCGTCGTGGTGCAATCGGTTGCTATGATGGCGTTTGCCTATGCGTTGCCTCTTGTTTTCTTCCGGGGGGAAGTGAGCATTATTCAGGCCATGAAACAGTCATTAACCGTGTTTTATCGTAATATGGCGCCACTGACGGTGTTTGGTGCTTTGGTTGCCATGCTCATGCTATTGTGCATCCCCATGTCTTTAGTGCCGCTGATTGTCGTGATGCCGATTGCTTACATTGGCTTTTTTGTGTCATTTCAGGCGATTGTCTCCACTTCGGAACCACCCGCACCCTCAGATGATGCATCGTCACAGTCACAAACACAAAGTGGCCGGTTTGATGCCTGATGGATGAAAAGCAGGAACATGAAAAGAAGCTAAAGAATTACGCACTTTGGTTGTTATCCCGACAGGAATACTCACGTCAGTTACTGGCCCAAAAGTTACGGGCAAAAGACGCTGAAGAGACGTATATTACACGCCTGCTTGATTGGCTGGAGTCGTTGGGCTATCTCGATGATAAACGCTACAGTGCCAGCTTTTTGTCACAGCAAGTTGCCAAAGGGTTGGGTGAAAAACGTGTTATGATGGATGCACAACGTAAAGGTATCGATAAATCTTATTTACAACACTTAATAGAAGAACAAGAAGTCGACTGGTTTAGTGTGGCATTACGCGCCTACGAAAAAAAATATAGCCGGTCGACAAATCAATTGGATTACAAAGAAAAGTCAAAACGAATTCGCTATATGATGTCGCGCGGATTCCGTTATGACGAAATAGATTATGCTATTGAGACACACTCACAGAGTGAGTAGTGTCTGTCACTAGCGCAGCAAAAAAGGGTAATGAGCACATGCAGCAGATGACGACCGCACAGATAAGGCAGAGCTTTCTTGACTACTTTGCCAAACAACAACACCAGGTGGTGCCTTCAAGTTCACTGATCCCGGGTAATGACGCCACGTTGTTATTTACCAATGCCGGAATGGTGCAGTTTAAAGATGTGTTTTTAGGTGGTGAAAAACGTCCTTATAACCGAGCGACCAGCTCACAGCGCTGTGTGCGTGCAGGTGGTAAACATAACGACCTGGAAAATGTGGGTTATACCGCGCGTCACCATACCTTTTTCGAAATGCTGGGGAATTTTAGTTTCGGTGATTACTTTAAAAAAGACGCCATTCGTTTTGCCTGGGAGTTTTTGACAGAAGAAATCAAGCTTCCCAAAGAAAAGCTGCTGGTGACTGTTTATCATGAAGACCAGGAAGCGTACGACATCTGGGCGAAAGAAATGGGGGTTCCGGAAGATAAGATCATTCGTATCGCGACATCGGACAACTTCTGGTCGATGGGTGACACAGGTCCTTGTGGTCCTTGTTCTGAAATCTTTTTTGACCATGGCGAAGAGATCTGGGGCGGACCTCCGGGCTCACCGGAAGAAGACGGTGACCGCTTTATTGAGATTTGGAACCTGGTCTTTATGCAGTATAACCGTCATGCCGATGGCACGATGGAGCCACTGCCTAAGCAATCAGTTGACACAGGCATGGGCCTTGAGCGTATTTCTGCAATCATGCAGGGCGTGCACTCCAACTATGAGATTGACCTGTTTCAGGCATTGATTGCTGCCGCTGCCAAGGTCACAGGTGCACAGGACCTTGAAGATAAATCGCTGCGAGTGATTGCTGACCACATTCGCTCTTGTGCCTTTTTGATTGCAGACGGTGTGATGCCATCTAATGAAGGGCGCGGTTATGTATTGCGTCGTATTATTCGCCGTGCAGTACGTCACGGTAACAAGCTGGGTGCCAAAGGCGCATTCTTCTATCAGTTGGTCAGTGCACTGAGTGAGCAGATGGGTGACGCTTACCCTGAGCTGGTCAAGCAAGGTGCCATTATTGAAAAAGTCCTGCGTATTGAAGAAGAGCAGTTTGGCAAGACATTAGACCGTGGTCTGGCTATCCTGGAAGAGCACTTGGCGTCTCTGGAAGGTGACGTGATCCCGGGTGATGTGGTGTTTAAGCTCTATGATACCTATGGTTTCCCGGCGGATTTGACCGCCGATGTAGCCCGTGAGCGCTTTATGACTATCGATGAGCGCGGCTTTAAAGACTGTATGGAAACTCAGCGTAAAATGGCTCAGCAGGCCGGTAAATTTGGAGCCGACTACAACGAGCAGCTGAAATCTGAAAAATCGTCAGACTTTAAAGGCTATGATGCCACTCACTACACCGGTACTGTGGTGGAGCTGTTCAAAGAAGGTCAGTCTGTTTCAGTACTTGAAGACGGTGAAACGGGTATTGTGGTACTGGACCGCACGCCGTTTTACGCCGAATCAGGTGGTCAGGTTGGTGATACCGGTAGCCTGAAAGTGGCAGCGGGTGAGTTTGTTGTTACAGACACGCAAAAGCTGGGTAATGCCATTGCGCACCATGGTCAGGTTACAGGCCGTATTGGTGTGAATGACAAAGCGGATGCGCAGGTGGATTCCGCGCGTCGTGAAGACATTAAGAAAAACCACACAGCGACACATATTTTACACGAAGCGCTGCGTCAGGCGCTGGGCGAGCATGTTGCTCAAAAAGGCTCTTTGGTCATGGCAGACAAGCTGCGTTTTGACTTCTCTCACTTCGAAGGGGTGAGTAAAGCACAGCTGCGTGACATTGAAGATGCCGTCAATGCCCAGATCCGTACAAACTTCGCACTCAATACTGAGTTAATGGACATTGATGCGGCCAAAGAAAAGGGCGCAATGGCGCTGTTTGGCGAAAAATACGACGACGAAGTGCGCGTAGTCTCGATTGGCGATTACTCTATCGAACTGTGTGGTGGTACACACGTATCACGCGCCGGTGACATTGGCTTGTTCAAGATTGTGTCTGAAGGCGGTATTGCTGCCGGTGTACGCCGTATCGAAGCGGTAACCGGTGCTGAAGCCATTAATTATGTGGCCAGTCAGGAACAAACCCTGGCAGAGATTGCGGCGTTAGTGAAAGGCGATAATAGCAGCGCACTGGATAAAGTCGCGGCTCTGATCGAGAAAGCCAAAGGCCTGGAGAAGCAGGTGTCTCAGCTAAATGACAAGCTGGCCAGTGCTGCGGGTGCATCTTTGCTTGAGTCTGCAATTGAAATCAATGGTATCAAAGTGTTGATCGCCAATGTGGCTGGTACTGAGTCAAAAGCACTGCGTGGCATGGTTGACGACCTGAAAAACAAGATGGGCTCAGGGGTTATTGCGCTGGGCGTAGCCAATGGTGATAAAGTCAGCTTGATTGCGGGCGTGACCAAAGACTTGGTTGGCCGTGTGAAAGCGGGCGAGCTGGTTAACCATATGGCTGCTCAGGTGGGTGGTAAAGGTGGCGGCCGTCCGGATATGGCGCAGGCTGGCGGTTCTGAACCTCAAAACCTGGATGCGGCACTGGCCAGTGTTTCTGCATGGCTGGCTGAGAAAACGCAATAACACGTGGCGCTCATTGTTCAAAAATTTGGTGGCACTTCGGTGGGGTCTATTGACCGCATCGAAGCGGTCGCCGACTTGGTCGTCAGAACCCGACAGGCTGGCCATCAAGTTGTGGTGGTGCTGTCGGCGATGTCTGGTGAAACCAATCGTTTGATTGAGCTTGCCAAACAGATAGATACACAGCCCAATCCCAGAGAGCTCGACGTTCTGCTTACTACGGGTGAGCAGGTGTCCATTGCTTTGCTGGCGATGGCCATTATCAAACGTGGCCACTCCGCGATCAGTATGCTGGCTGAACAGGTCGGTATCTACACTGACAACATGTTTGGCCGGGCGCGTATCACACATATTGAGACGGCTCGCCTGCGACAAGAGCTGGAGCAGCATCATATCAGTATCATTGCTGGTTTTCAGGGGCGTGATCAGGAAGGTAATATTACCACCCTGGGCCGGGGCGGAACGGATACCAGTGCGGTCGAAATAGCAGCCGCGCTTGGTGCAGATGAGTGTCAGATCTACACTGATGTGGATGGTGTCTACACCTGTGATCCCCGTATCGAACCCAAAGCTCGCCGTATGACTCAGGTCACTTTTGAGGAGATGCTGGAGTTGGCGAGTTTAGGTGCTAAGGTGTTGCAGATACGCTCAGTTGAGGCCGCGGGGCGTTATAAATTACCATTGCGGGTTTTATCTACCTTTAAGCCAGATGCCGGGACCTTGATAAACTACGAGGACAACCCCATGAATAATAAGGTGGTATCAGGGATTGCCCATCAGAAAGATGAGTGTCTACTGATAGTCAGACAGGTACCTGAGAGCCCTGCAACCTTGGCTGCAATCTTGTCACTCTTTGGTGAATATGCCATAGAAGTAGACATGATCAGTCAAATGAATCAACAGACTGGCAAAATAGACTATGCTTTAACTGTGCATAGCAATGATCATCTGCAGGCGCTGGATGTGCTCAAGACGCATCAGCATACGTTTGGGGCAGTTGAAATCGTCAGTAACTCAGCGGTTGCAAAAATATCAGCGGTAGGGGTGGGGTTAAAATCGCATTCAGCGAATGTCGGAACATTCTTTTCTGCGCTGGCGGCAGAGAATATTTCACCCTTGTTAGTTGCAACCTCAGAAATAAAGATTTCAGTATTAATCGATGAGCGATATCTTGAGTTAGCAGTACGTGCTCTGCATGACGCTTTTAAGCTGGAAAGTGACGATTAAGCAATAATTTTGCTTACTTTTACGGAAACTTTTCATTAAAATGAACAAGACGCGGAATCTTTTAAATTTTGGAATAACAGGAGCAAGAGAATGCTAATTCTAACTCGCCGTGTAGGCGAAACTCTAATGATAGGTGATGAAGTAACTGTAACCGTATTAGGTGTTAAAGGAAATCAAGTTCGTATTGGCGTTAACGCCCCTAAAGATGTTTCTGTACACCGTGAAGAGATCTACATGCGTATTCAGGCTGAAAAGTCTAACCCAACAACGGGTAATATGTAAGACACGGCCATTCCCGGCGTCCATGCCCGGTAGAATTCGAGAAAGTAGCCACTCATTCGTGGCTATTTTTTTTGCTCAGAATAAAGTTTAGTGCGTCGCTGGACAGGGCTTTTTTTGAGATGTATTGATTTGTACCTGCTCGTACTAGAACCACACCTAATTCCGTTTCCGCGATCTCATTCACATCCGCCCAACGTATCTGATATGACTTATAAGGGTTGGTTGCTGTGATCCCCTGCTCATCAATTTCCAGTGTTATTTTACTGCCACTGGCACGGGTAACCATTTGCCTTGCTACCCACCAGGGGCGTCGATAATAGTGTGCAATGCACTCTAAAACGGCTAGCAAAATCAAAAAGTTACCTAAGTATGCGTTGTTGAGGCCATAAATTGAAACGCAACCAAGAATGAACAAGAACGCGACCAGCGCGTACTTGGGCTTGCTTACGTTGCTGTAAGGCAATGATTGATCGAAACATTCACGAAAGTAATTTTTATCCAGTGTAAATTCGCAGTGAAACACAAACACAACTCCAGTTATCTCATCCTCCCATTATACCTCTAATTCGCCTGCGTGAGCGACTTTACGTAAACTGCGGATTACCTCGCTTGGTAATTGTTAACAGTCTAAAGAAATGCCTTTCTTGGTCATACCAATTGTATGTTTCCGTTCTGGGTCGCTGCCTCAGTGAATATTTTTTATGCCACCTCTCTATTTTTGTCAGGTATCTTGACTATTTTTCATATTTATTTGGCTGTTTTCATTAAATATTCATTTGGAATATTGTAACAGGTTGAATTTATGTGTTTATTTCAATTGGTAATACCAATTTACACGTGAGTTTACAAAGCGACCTGTTTTGCTATGATGATTGCATAAATATCTATAAATTGTGGCTATCTATTGTATCTGCATGATGTCACGTAAAAAATGTTAACAACAAGGGGAGAGCAGAGATGGACATTACAGCCTTACTGGCTCAGGCCGCCAACTTAATGCTGACCGGCATGGTCGGGGTGTTCGTATTTTTGTCTATTTTGATCATCGCAGTGAAAGGGTTATCCAGGTTTGCTGCTCCGGCAGAACAGACACCACCAAGTTCGCGGAGAACTAAATCAAAGCCGACGAGTGAAGAACAGGTACCCGGTGAGCATCTGGCAGCTATCAGCGCTGCGATTTCACAATACCGCAATCAGCACTTCCAATCAGAAAAATAATCAAGGGGTCCTTTATGTCACAGCTCAAACTTACAGAACTGGTACTGCGCGATGCACATCAATCGCTATTAGCCACTCGTATGCGACTGGAAGATATGCTGCCAATTGCTGAGAAACTGGATCAGATTGGTTACTGGTCAGTCGAATCCTGGGGAGGAGCCACTTTTGATGCCTGTATACGGTATTTGGGTGAAGATCCCTGGTATCGGATCCGCGCTCTAAAAGAGGCTATGCCCAACACTAAGCAACAGATGTTGTTGCGTGGCCAGAACTTGTTGGGATATCGGCATTATGCTGACGATGTCGTTGAAAAGTTTGTTGAGCGTGCTCACCACAATGGTGTCGATGTATTCCGAATTTTCGATGCTATGAACGATGTACGCAACCTGGAAACCGCTATACGTGCAGCCATTAAAGTGGGGGCACATGCGCAGGGTACCATCTCATATACGGTCAGCCCGGTACATACCCTGGATATGTGGCTGGCGCAGGCGAAGCAGTTGGAGCAAATGGGGTGCCATTCAATCTGTATTAAAGACATGGCAGGTTTACTAAAACCTTATGATGCCGAAGTGTTGATCCGTGAACTGAAAAACACGGTGTCTGTTCCAATCGCCATGCAATGTCATGCTACTACGGGCCTGAGTACCGCAACGTACCAAAAAGCGGTGGATGCAGGCATCGATATGCTGGATACCGCCATCTCGTCCATGAGTATGACTTATGGTCACAGTGCCACAGAGACTTTGGTGTCGATCGTTGAGGGCACTGAACGGGATACCGGACTGGACTTATTGCAACTTGAAGAAATTGCCGCTTACTTCCGTGATGTCCGTAAAAAGTACGCAGCTTTTGAGGGCAGTCTAAAAGGGGTTGATGGGCGTATTTTATCGGCGCAAGTTCCGGGAGGTATGCTGACCAATATGGAAAATCAGCTCAAAGAGCAAGGAGCTGGAGACCGTCTTGATGAGGTGCTCAAGGAAATCCCATCTGTACGTCAAGATTTGGGCTTTTTGCCGTTGGTGACACCGACCTCTCAAATCGTCGGAACTCAGGCGGTACTGAATGTCCTGACAGGAGAGCGCTACAAAACCATCACCAAAGAAACCGCGGGTGTCCTCAAAGGCGAATACGGGAAAACACCCGCACCGGTCGACCAAGCTTTGCAGCAGCGTGTACTCGATGGAGCAGAAGCGATCACCTGCCGCCCGGCAGACCTAATCGAGCCAGAGCTGGCACAGCTTGAATCTGACTTACTGGAGAAGGCGAGCAGTCTGCAGTTGAGTCTTAGTGAAGCCGTGGTTGATGATGTGCTTACTTATGCCTTGTTTCCGCAAATTGGCCTGAAATTTCTACAAAACCGAAATAATCCAGAGGCATTCGAGCCTAAACCTGAGCTGGTACAGAGTGACTCTGCGGCACCTAAACCGACACGCTCGAAATCAGCGCAGGAGCGTTATAGCGTCCAGGTGGATGGCAAAGTGTATAACGTGTTGGTAGCACCTGGTGGGGAATTACAGGAAGTCGCGGTGAAGGACAGTGAGCTAATGCCACAATCGGCATCGGTCAGCAGTGGTGAAACGCTAAACGCACCTTTGGCGGGTAATATTTTTAAATTGCATGCTCGACGAGGGGATGTAGTAGAGCAGGGCGATCTGGTATTGATTATGGAGGCGATGAAGATGGAGACCGAAGTGCGGGCGACCCACAGCGGTAAGATTGCCGATATCCTGGTTAACGAAGGTGACTCAGTGTCGGCTGGCGATGCCATTGTAGAGCTGGCCTAGGAGATGTTTGATGGACGGACTATTTAATCTGTGGTCAGCGACTGGGCTGGCCAACCTGACTTTACCAGCGTTGGCAATGATTGCGGTCGGCTGTGGGCTACTATATCTGGCAATTGCAAAAGGATTTGAGCCTTTATTGCTGGTGCCAATTGGCTTTGGTGCCATTCTGACCAATATACCCGTCGCGGGTCTGGCAGATCCTGGTGGGCTGCTCTACTACGTTTACTATATAGGTATAGACAGTGGTGTGTTTCCGTTACTGATCTTTATGGGCGTCGGCGCATTGACGGATTTTAGTGCCTTAATTGCCAACCCGAGGATGTTGCTGTTGGGGGCGGCTGCTCAGTTTGGTATTTTTGCGACTTTATTTGGGGCCATCTTACTGAACTATGTACCTGGCTTCGAGTTTACCCTGCAAGATGCTTCCGCGATTGCCATTATCGGAGGGGCTGATGGCCCGACTGCAATTTTCCTTGCATCGCGCTTATCTCCGGAATTGTTAGGGGCCATTGCGGTTGCTGCTTATTCTTATATGGCGCTGGTGCCGATTATTCAGCCACCCATTATGCGTCTGTTGACCACAGAAGAGGAGCGCAATATTACGATGCCACAGTTGAGGGCTGTCTCAAAGCAGGAGAAGATCCTGTTTCCTCTGGGCGTTCTGGCACTGACACTGTTATTCCTGCCTGCTGCAACCCCACTGGTTGGCATGTTTTGCCTGGGTAACCTGATGAAAGAGTCTGGGGTGGTTGATCGTCTGAGCAATTCTGCCCAGAACGAAATCATTAATATTACAACTATTTTCCTTGGATTAGCAGTGGGCTCTAAATTGGCCGCAGATCAGTTTCTGACCGTAGAGACCATAGGGATCCTGGTACTGGGTGCGGTGGCCTTTAGCATAGGTACAGCCTCTGGCGTCTATATGGCGAAGATGATGAATCGCTTTGCCGGTGACAGCCCGATTAATCCGCTTGTTGGGGCTGCTGGCGTATCCGCAGTACCTATGGCTGCCCGGGTTGTAAATAAGGTTGGTCTGGAAAGCAATCCACACAACTTTTTATTAATGCATGCAATGGGTCCCAATGTGGCAGGCGTACTTGGAAGTGCCGTTGCCGCAGGCATTTTGCTTGCACTTGTCGGTTAACACTCTCCAACCTGTTGCGCGAAGTTATGCTTCGCGCTTTTTTCTTCCGTGCTCTGGACCTTCAAATTAGACACCGCCCGACACTTGGCAAACTGGCCACTGCTATGGCATGGTAACACCATTAATAAAAGGAGCGCGTAGTTTTGAATGTTCTGATAATTCTGGCAAGCTTGATAGTCGCCTTGCTGATCCTGATCCCTTTACTCGAAAAGTACCAAAGTCGAGTTGGGCTCGATAAAATGCAGAAATACGGGAAGTATATTTTACCTCTGGTGATGATTTCTATCGTGATTCGTCTGATATACGGGATGGTGCAGGGCTAATGGTGTGCACTCAGTAGCAAGCTGCTGAGTGCACTTAGTATGATTAATCGACTTGTGATTGCAAGTAACGCTGAATAAATTCCGTTGCTTGCTGGTACTCTGTTTCAAGTGCGTCACGCAAGTGGATCAGCTCATCACTGGTCAGCTCTTCATTTTTACAACGATGCTCGAACTGAGTGGCCATATCAGCAACACGGTGTGCACCAATGGTTTTTGATATGGATTTGAGCTGATGACAGGCTTCGACTATTTCTTCCTGACTCATAGAAATGACGGCACCATTGATATCTCTGGCCAGTTCACTACTTTGCTCGAGATACATCCGGAAAAACCGCAATCGTTTATTGGCGTCATGGTTGACATACTTATCCAGCTGCGCTAAGTCAATCGGCTCCTCTGGCGCTGATTGAGCTGGTTCTGCACTGTCGTCAGGCTCCTCCGCCACTGTGCTCTCATCTACTGGGTCAACGCGCTGCTGATCGACAGTCTCCGACTCTGTATTTTGCGGCTGTGATTCCTGCTTTTTCTCTGGAACCTGTGGTTCCTGTGCTTGCTGAAGAGGTGCACTTACCGGTTCAGTGGTCGCAGCTTTGGATCCACTCACCTCTGTTTGTTCTGTGTGAGGTTGTTTTTGTGCTGCACCTGTTGATTGTTGCCAGGTGTCCAGTGTTGCCTCGAGTACATTGAGCTCGACCGGCTTAGTGATGTAATCATTCATGCCGGCTGCCAGGCAGCGATCACGCTCACCTTTCAGGGCATTGGCCGTGATTGCAATGATATAAGGCTGAGCATTAATGTCTTCTGCTTGTTCCGCTTCTTCACGGATCTTAGCAACCATGTCGTAGCCTGACATTTTTGGCATGTGCAGATCGGTAAGAATAATGGGGTAATGGGACTGTTGCCAGCGAGCCAGGCCTTCTTCACCGTTTTCAGCGACTTCTACGCCATAGCCTAATAAATGTAACTGATCGGTCAGTACCTGCTGATTCAGTACATTGTCTTCTACCAGCAACACCAGCTTATTAGCAGCTCTGGCATCTTCGACATTCAGGTATTTGTTCAATGAGCGCGAAGGCTTGAGTTTCTTA
Organism: Pseudoalteromonas sp. AWH4_217; assembly: GCF_056161105.1. Classification (NCBI taxonomy): domain Bacteria; kingdom Pseudomonadati; phylum Pseudomonadota; class Gammaproteobacteria; order Alteromonadales; family Pseudoalteromonadaceae; genus Pseudoalteromonas; species Pseudoalteromonas sp. AWH4_217. Next base: position 22,175 of record NZ_JBSWYM010000035.1, read on the forward strand.
GGCTGATGAAGACCCGCTGCGACCAGTACGGCTGTCATAAAGCTCGATTTGCACAAAGGCGCAGCGTTGAGATAGAAGATACGGTCGTGGTTGAGCGCAGGCTCATCCATAGTGCTAAGCACAATGACTTGCTGATTGTTGTGTTCGATTGAGTAGAGTAAATCGCGCAGCTGGCCATTCACTTTGTCCATGCCATCCAGGCCGTCCAGTACCCAGATCACATCGCTGTCGTATTGATATTCGCTGAGCTCGTCGGCCTCTTTTAGCACCACAGTATCTGCGCCCATAAATGACAAGTAACGGCCAACAATGTTGCGGCGAGCCTGGGCATGGGTCAGTACCACAACCCTTTGACTGTTTAGTACCGCTTTATTTGCATAGGCGATTTTACCTTTGACGCTAAATGGCAGTTCTACTACAAATTCACTGCCCATACCTATGTCAGAACTCACGTGAATGGATCCCAGCATCAGTTCAACCAGACTTTTACAGATTGATAAGCCCAGTCCCGTACCGCCATACTCTCGGGTAATAGAGCCTTCGGCTTGAATGAAGGGGTTAAAAATCTCCCTAAGCTGCGCCTGGGTCATGCCTTTGCCGTTATCGGTGACGGTAAAGCGCAAGGTGTAGTGTTCAGAGGTGTTCTGCGCTACTTCTACCGCAATTTTTACAAAGCCGCGTCTTGCGTCGTCTGAGGTCGTGAACTTAATCGCGTTACTACACAGATTGTATAGTACCTGACGAACGCGCACTGCATCACCTACCAGATTGTTGGGGATATCTGGTGCAACAGACAATTGCAGATCCAGCTTACGTTTTCTGGCCACGGATGAGAGGACTCTTGCCACTTCTTCTATGGTCTCCGCCACAGAAAACGCGCTATTGTCCATCTGAAGCTTACCGGCTTCAATTTTAGAGAAGTCGAGTATGTCGTCGAGTATTCCCAGTAACGAGAAAGCGGAATCACGAATAATGGTGGTCAGGCGATGTTGCGCGCCGTCCAACTCAGTCTGACGCAACAAGTCAATGGTGCCAATAACACCATTCATGGGTGTTCTTATCTCGTGGCTCATGGTCGCGAGGAAAGTTGTTTTCGCTTCACTGGCACGTTCGGCATTTAATGTGGCTTTTTCCAGTGCCAGCGTTCTGGCCTGAACTTCAGACTCTAAACTGGTTTGTAGCTGTTTTAACTCTCTTTGCGCAGCCTGATTACCTTGAATAATATCACGGATCTGATTGATCAGCTGATTGATGCCAATCGCTGTTTTTGACAATCCAAAGCTTAGTTTCTCTGTGACATGAATATCGTAAGACTTTTGGTCCAGCAGGTGCTGTAGTTCTTCGTTGAGCTCTGTCAGGTCTTTACTCAGGCGGCCAATGATCTGGCGTTTCAGAAACAGGCCAAAGGCGATGGTCAGGATCAAAGCACAAACGGCTAACAACATGCTGGTCACAGGCGTTGCGTTCGAGACGCTCTGCTGTGGGGCGTATCTTAAAATCAGTTCTCCAACGGGTAAGTCATCCAATACCAGAGGTTGATGTACAACGAGCTCCCCACCCTGGTCTACTTTGGCCTGTCGTTTTATTGGTGCAATACTTTGCTCATTACTTTGGTACACCAGACTAGGTTGCCCTATGCCACTGTCACTATATAGATAAAGTTCTATGTCCGGATTGCTGGCTTCAAATGCCGAGAGTATCTGTTTGGCATAATTGTACCCAAGTTTCATCATCGCGTGTGACAATGGCGTTGAGATGTCCTTGGCTAACAAAACAAGGTCGGGCCGCGGGGTGGAATCTGCTTTATCCTGGTTTTTACTTGGCCATGTGAAGGCAGCGGCCGCCGAGATAGCTGCAATAATGATAGTAACGACGATAAATAGAGGCACAAACCCCTTTATATTCGTATGAGACGAGTTTTCCATTATGTGATTCCGAACCCAACTTTTGTGCTATGTTTCTTTGTTGGTGCAATCCTACCACCTATAGTGGATGAATTCTCCCCGTTTTTACCTAAGGTAAGTGATAAAATCAGGTTACAAAGGGCTTTAAATTGCCAAATAAAGCGGGAAATTTAATCGATTAAACGTGTTTTGTCGGAATAGTGTTCAGTCAAACACGGAGTTTAAAAAAAAAGTTGACTTAACAAGGCAAAACCCGTTTAATACGCCGCACGCCCAGATAGCTCAGTCGGTAGAGCAGAGGATTGAAAATCCTCGTGTCGGTGGTTCGATTCCGCCTCTGGGCACCATTTTTAAAAGGTGCGCCGACTTAGCTCAGTTGGTAGAGCAACTGACTTGTAATCAGTAGGTCATCCGTTCGACTCGGATAGTCGGCACCATTTTAGCCCAGATAGCTCAGTCGGTAGAGCAGAGGATTGAAAATCCTCGTGTCGGTGGTTCGATTCCGCCTCTGGGCACCATTATTTTTTTGAGTCTGAAATTCAGATTCCTGCTTTAAAGCAGCACAATATAGCAAGTTTTAGCCCAGATAGCTCAGTTGGGCGAAACAAGACCGAAGCACTGCTTCGCAGCTTGTTGAGGTGGAGTCAGGACGACGACAGGCCACCGCTTCATGGACGAAAGAGTAGCACAATATAACCAATTTTAGCCCAGATAGCTCAGTCGGTAGAGCAGAGGATTGAAAATCCTCGTGTCGGTGGTTCGATTCCGCCTCTGGGCACCATTTTAAAAAGGTGCGCCGACTTAGCTCAGTTGGTAGAGCAACTGACTTGTAATCAGTAGGTCATCCGTTCGACTCGGATAGTCGGCACCATTTTAGCCCAGATAGCTCAGTCGGTAGAGCAGAGGATTGAAAATCCTCGTGTCGGTGGTTCGATTCCGCCTCTGGGCACCATTATTAAAAAGCCTCGCATTAGCGGGGCTTTTTACTTTCTGTTCTAAATTAAGTTAGTTGGCGCAATCGAACAC
>NZ_JBSWYM010000036.1:0-21650 GCF_056161105.1 Pseudoalteromonas sp. AWH4_217
AAAGAAGGCTTTAGTTGCAGCTAAAGCCTGGGTCTCACTTTACCCTAAATCGGTAAAATAAATAAATTTGATGGGTCTATTATCCATACAAACAGTTTAAAAGCGGACAAAATTAAGTTGGCTGGTTTCGCTCCGCTTCACATTATAGCCAACCAAATTTTGCCTTTTAACTGAGGCGTTATGTGCAAGTTCAATGATAAGAGGTCGCGCACTTGAATTATGAATTCCCAGATGAATTGGATTTTTTTGAAAGAGGCTTCGGTTGGTCTGAAGAGTACAGTCATGATGAGGGACAATTCTCATTTATAATGCAGTACGATAATGGAGATAGCTTAATCTTTACTCATTCACCATTTTGTAACTGTTCAGTGAGCGTGAAATTGATTCAAGATGACGTGGTTGTTTTTGATGTATTTAAAGAAAATGTTTCTTCGATTGCTTTCCAAGCATGGGGAGCAGAAAAGGTTATAAGAGTTTATTTCTCCAAAGACACTGAAAATAATGACTTTCTTGTGTATTTTAACCCTAAACCAAGGCTACGTTACTCTGAACTTTGAGTTTGCACATAACAATAAATTTAAGCAGATTCGCAACGCTTGGCACTTTTGGTTTGAATCAGCTTTAGTGTTTACGTCACAATGCTTTAGGTAGGTAGTGGCGCTGCTCACTACTTAATTTGGCGTTAGGCACCAGTGGAGTATGGATGACTTCTCCTGACTATGAAAACTACGATCTGGATGAATTGTATGACGTCTTACAAAACATAGATCGCGAAAAATGGCCAGAACGTGTGGCACAGGTTCAAGCAATTCTTAACGACCCAATAAAGGTTAAGAAACTTAAGGCTAAAAGAGCTAAGTTAGAAGAAAAATACGCTAAAGAAGATGAGAAAACTAAACTGTGGGGCTTTGGCTGGATATATTCTTTTATAGGAATATTTTTATTGGTAACTGGGACTCTCGTGTTCAAGGGCAAAGGTATTCAAATTGAATCTTGGCCAATTCGAATTTTACTTTTTTTATATTTATTGCAGTAGGCATTAGTTTTTTTAAGTCGGCTTATAAAAAGAAATAGTGCCTAACAAGCCAATTAAGCGTGGGACTGCTAAAGCTTGGCTCAGTTCCGCTTCGCTACACAAGTTTAGCCAAGCATTACCAGCCCCTTATTGGGGCGTTAGAGTTCAAAAGGAGTTTAGTGTTGAGGTTGATTACCACTATATTATTTGTAGTGTTTCTCTTCGGTTGTAAATCTACACCTGAAGTAAGTAGAGAAAGTCATGTTTTTTTCATAAATGGGGATAATATAGAAGTTAGTGATGATCTCTTAAAGAAAATACGCTCCCGTATAGAAGCGAAAGGCGTCCAAATAGTCACTAGCACATTGATGGATAAAAATGATGTTAGATGGACTTTGGATTATATATCTTTGAGCGAGTTACTTTATTCTCAAGATTGTGAGCATTTACAGCTATTGAACACTAGAAAGTTTGATATTAATAAGGATGTTGATAAAAACGGAACTCATATCAAAGCAGGTGCTTTTGATTATGTATGGGAGATTAAAGTCTGTGATATTTTGCGTAATTATAGGGTTGTTAATGAACTAGGGGATAATTCATTTACCGTGTATCCACTTGAAATCTAACAAACGCATTAACGCATGGACTAATAAAGCTTGGCTTGGTTCGTGCCTCACCAATGTTAGCCAAGCATTATTAGCCCGTTATGCAAGGCGTTAGCTATACCGTAAGGTGATTGAGTAATGGAAGAACTGTTAAGTAGTTTAGATAAGTTAGTAGTTGAACATAAGCTTGAGTCGCTAGCTTTTGAAGGCGCTAAAGCATGGGCTGCATCAGAAGACTTTGATATAGACAATTCTATAACTTCTCAATTTAAGTACGATTTTCATGCTCATAAACTTTGTTTTAAACATGAGTTTCGACCAACACCATACATAGAGACTTACCTAAATATTGAGCTCGATGACTTGGAAGTGGGTTATTACTGTTGGGTTTCTGATTTAAATGGTGAGGTAATTGACGATATGTTAGTTATAACTGATAACGAGTTAAAGAGTAGCTAACAAATTACTCAAAAGGACGCAAAACGCTTGGCTTGCACTCCTTCGTCGCTAATTTTAGCCAAGCATTTATGCGCCCATTAGTAAGGCGTTAGGTATACATATGAGTCTTCTGCCAATGGCTGATGCAGTGTCCGATGAAAAGGATGTGAAAGAAGCTAAAAGGATCATTGCCGAAAATCAATTAGTTGGTGCTGCCAACAACACAAAATGGAATGAACTCATATCAGAAATGCGTGAACTTTCTAATCCACCTTGCTACCGAACGAAGGTGGTTAATGGCTTCATCTCTGATTGGGATAGCGAATGGTATTATCACTTACCATTTCCATTACTTTGTGTTGAGTGGATTGATATTGATTTGTCTGAAAAGGTTCTATGTCTTATTAAACGCATCGGCTTTGAATTAGAAGTGACGGAATCATTTGTTAGAGTTTGGGGTTATTTTCCAAAGTGTTACAAAGAATTTGATGCAAAGTATACCTAACAAGGCCGTTAAACAAAGGACACAAAACAGCAGGCTTGTGCTCCTTCGTCGCAAATTTCAGCCTGCTATTTTCCGCCTGTTAAGGCAGGCGTTATATTTCTTGGAGACCAGGTGAATAAAGAACAAAAAGCTCTACTCAAAACCTTACAACGTGCTTTGCTGAAAATTCGATTGATGGGCTATGAGGGACAAAAGTCAGGCCTGTCTTGTGAACAGTCTGAAATGCTTGCTGATTTAGCTGATGCTTTGCATAACATTCCAGAAGCATTGTCGAATGAAAGTTGTGACATTAATTTCCACACTAATATCATGTTGGGTGGCTTTGATGAAAAATATAAAGATAGATCTAGTATTCAGTTGTTAGAGTTGTATCAACATATTCTTGAAAATGAAATATAAAAGCGAGAAATACGCAGACACCCAGCGTTATACGTTCCTTTTATGGGTCTTTAGTGGGGGCAGCGGGTGATATGTTGAGTAAAGATGTGATGAATCAGGAGAGTTATAATTCATTGGTGAGGAATTTCAGCTTGAACCGTAGTTATTTGATATTCTGTGACACGGTTAAACGCTGCCTAAGTGCGACAGTCATCACTTGAAGTCAGGGTAATGACAACTCTAACCTAATAATCGCTCACAATTAGCCAGATTAGGGCGCCGCTTTTTTGCAGGTGCTCACAGTGCTTAGTCACTGCTTGCTGCCAGCCGACTGCACCGTGGAAGACTTTGGTAAATCGCGTGGTGAGTATTAGCCAGTTTTCATGCAAGATTTACAACCTGGCGAGAATAGGCTGGGTATCGCTGATGTGGCCTCGCTTGTCGGCACGAATGCATCGGCTTGTCAGTTCAAGCAGTTCAATGTAGTAGTTAAGCTCAAAGGGTAGTCCTTTGGGCATGATCAGTCTTGGGTTACAAGCAAAGTGCAGCAGGCTCTTTGGTTGTTTGCCGTGCTGGGCGTGCTCAATGCAATTTTTGATACTGGTAAACTCAAAAGTTTCAGGTGTACTTGCTACTTTGGTCCGGATAGGATCGAGAACAACGTAAGCTATACTGGTGGCCAGGACGGCATAATCGAGTAATGCCAGGGATTTAAACCAGCCTTCCCAGAACCCGCCTGTGCAGCCATCTTCTCTATTGGCGTTAGGCACTATAATCGAACCTTCAGTTCCGAATGTGGCGAGTATAAAAATACAGAGTATCTACAATCATGTTTTTGATTTTACAATAGGTAATTGACTATGAAGACTGATTTCAAGATTAGTGGGATTGATAAGCACAGCTTTTCTGAACTTTTGAATTTAAATGAGCAAGAATTGGAAAGTCACAATGCTAAATGGATAACGGCTGATGCGAACCCAGGTTACCCGTGTAGGGTTTCATTGATAGAAGCAAATATAGGGGAAAGGGTTTTAGTATTGCCCTATTTACATCATAACGCTGATTCACCTTACCGCGCATCTGGTCCGATTTTTGTTCGAGAAAATGCTATAGAGGCAAAGCTGGACATTAACGAAATACCTGAAATATTAAGAAAAAGGCAGCTTTCCATAAGAGCTTATAATAAACAGCAAATTATGATTCATGCAGAGATATTGCAAGGCTCTGAATTGGCGCCCGGTATTAGAAAGCAGCTCTCAAACCATGAGGTTGAATACATACATATTCACAATGCTAATCCAGGTTGCTTTAACTGTAGTGTACATCGCGCATAATAAGAGATTGTGGCGTCAATAGCTAAAATTCAGCATTTGGCGCTTCCCACATAGTTCCATCTCTGTGCATCGGGTTCAAGGTAACAACCATTTTTCTAACACAGGCAATTAGGGAAACTTTTTTACCGACCTGTCGAAACCAGGTATTTCTATAGCCAACATCGGTCACGATGAGTGGAATACATTTATCAGGCAGGCTCTCTATGGAAGGGTAATGGCAAGTTCATCAAGGACTAGCTGGTGGGACTTAGGTGAGTTGTATTGAGCAAATGTGAAGGTGCGCTCATACACTATCATTGAGTGTCCCTGAATGCTGACGGAAGCACGCAAAGTCATCAACCGCAGTTGTCCGCGCACATCGGCCCAGTCGACCAGCAAGATAGGCATAGGATTTCCGCAACACGTCTGGCATGCATGAAAGCGGTAAATAGCAAGTCGGTCGTTATGCATCAGTGTTGCCAAGCAGTCGGTCCATACGTTTAATGTTGTGCTTGGCAGCGACAGGGCCCTTCATATTTCGACCCAGTTTACCAATGGAAAGTCAGTAAGCGAGAGTTGATTGCTATCGATCAAAGTCTCTGTTGCTTGCACTAATGAATCAAGGCGCTGGGCATAAATTGGGAGCAGTTTTTTCTGAGCATATTGTGTAGGATAGTGATATCACGCTTGGTGTTGCTATCGCTTTGGTTTTTGGCGAAATAAATTAGATCAAACAATACCGTGCGTGCCCATTGCATTGATTTTAATCATGATTATCTGGGGATTCCTCAGATGGCGGCTTTAGGTATCTTTAGGGAAATAAATAAAATGATTCGAATAATTTTAGCTTTAACTATGCTTACTCTTTCAGGGTGCGCATCACTTCCTGAAAACTATTCACAATTAACAACTGAGCAGTTCTTGCAAGGTGTTGCAAACAATAACAAACCTAAAATAATCCCTGCAAAATACATCAAAGGATCTGAAGCTAGTTTGTCTATGATCGGAGCAAGCTACAATGTTGTTGGTAGTTATGGTTCTGGTATTGTACTAGACGGTATTCGAGAAACAGCGAAACTTTGTTCTGATAAAGGTTTAGTTGTTAAAAATCCTAGTGTTATTAACAGCCGTAAAGTTTTGACTTGCGGTACAAACGATCTGAAAGTTTTAGCTATACATTACGTAAGCCGAGAAAACGCTGGATATGATACAGGTCATACATATGCTTACTTTGATCATCTAGCTTTATTTGATATTGATAAAAAATTATCTGAAAAAGATATAGAATGGATTGCTAACCAATACATTTCTTTTGAAAATCAAACTGTTGATTTTGAGCATGCGCATAATCACCAAAAATTAGACTCAAAAGAGTTTAGTAATTTCATATCCTTATACATTAATTAATATCGAGGATACCTAACAAAGCAATCAGGCACGGACTAAAAAAGCTTGGCTTGGTTCGTGCAGCACCAATTTTAGCCAAGCCTTTTCAGCCGCTTTTTGGGGCGTTAAATGTATGAGCTAGTCGATGAGATTTATACTACTTATTGTCTTTATTCTACCTGCCTGTGCGTGGGCAGCTGTTTGTGATAGGGCCAAGCTCTCTTATCTACTTGAAACTGCAGCGACGCAAGAAAATATCTATGCCGTCCAGTTTGCGCTAGATCTCGGAGCTAATCCAAACGGTGTAACCGAACCAATATCTATTAAGTGCTTTTCCGGTATGCCAACGGCATCACCGGTAATGCATGCGGCTTCTCACGAAGATACAGCCATATTAAAGTTATTATTGCAAAGCGGTGCTTCACCCAATACAGGTTGCTGTAACACATCAGCCCTACAAATAGCAAAAGAAAACAAAATCCCAGAAGCAGCCAAGTTACTTAAGCAATATGGCGCCAAACACTAATGGATTTCATAAGGCCAGCTAACGGTGTTAAACATTTCTCATTTAGAACAACTAAATAGTAAAATTTTTACCTCGCCTATATGGACATAGGTGCCTCAGCGATGGCAGGACGCGTGAGCGGTGTTATCGACGATGTTTTCTCGCCTCAAAATAGAGCACTTAATGAAAATACGTAGACACCCAGCCTTATTTGTTCTATCGACGGGTGTCGTTTTAGCTTCTTGGAGTGGGTGTCTTTTGAGCTTCTCGAATGGTTCCGCTTCGCCTCACATTTTAGTAAACTACACTATTGCTGCTCAATGTGGCGTCAAGTAATAAGCTCATTAGATTCTCAAGAGAAATACGATGGAATTCATACAGAAGAAAAAATCAAATAAACATACATTTACACTACACGATGATTACTTTAATTTTGCATATGAAGATAATTCAGGCTCAGGTGATACTGACATGAATTACGCCGACTTTCCGCAGAAATCATCGGTTCAAATAGAGCAAAATGATTGGCTTCGAAATGTGGGCTATCTTTGGATGGCGCTGGGGATTTTCCAACTTGGCTACGCTGTTTACAATGGCGCGCCATTGAATGGCAAAGGTTTTTGGGTGCTGGTTGGTTCGGCATGCGTTCTCTGGGCCTATTTTTCCAAGGTTAAATACTCGGTTTTTCGTGCCGAAAGAGGAAATGTTTTTGTCATTCAAGATAAAAACCATGACCAGATAATTGATGAGCTAAATAAAAGAAGAAACTCTCAGCTTTTGCAATGGTATGGTGAAGTGAACCCAGAAAACGAATTGGAAAACGAAATTCAAAAGTTTAAATGGCTCGCAGAGCAGGGAGTAATTACTAATGAAGAGGCCGAGTATAAAATTGCACAGGCTGAGCTTCTAAAAAAGGATGATTTTGAATTGCCCGGGGAGCGCCTGAATTAATGCCTAATAAAGAGTGACTTGAGTAGCCCCATTTTTTATTACGGTTTTTCAGTGCTCAGTATAAAAAGCAAGCGTGTGCATCTACTTTTAACTTCATTCTGGTCAAAGTGGATATGAAGAAATACCTTCAAATTATAATGATGATTGTCGTCTCATTTTGTACCGGTGTTTATTATGAAAATATACGTCTTGTCGGAGAGCAAGATACAACAATCGCAGTAATGGTTTCTGCATTGGTTATCGATAATTCTCCATGGTTAATATTATTGATTTGATTTTTTGGTGAACTGATTGCGTTGTATTGCCGCGTAGCTCATGCCTGAATTCAGTGTCATTATTTTCAAGGGTTAAGATGACTATAAACTGGCGCTTAGGCAAGGGGTATTATAGGAGAAGGTGCCTGTTTGGGCTATAAAATGCGTTAGATAAACCGTTCTTTTGAGCAAAATACCTAGAGGGAAATCGGGTATCATTGAACGTTAAAAAGACAGCTCGACGGGCATTTTCTTCCCAATCGAGTTATTTAAGAGGGTGCAAGGTGCTTGGCTTCCGCTCTTCATTGCTAGTTTCAGCCAAGCATATATCGCCAAAGAGTATGGTGTCAGGAGTAATAATGAGTAGTAATCCCCCGTCAGGTAGTTCAATAAAAATTGATAGGTCAAATGGGCATCAGCATATCTTCGTACCACACAGTAAAGCTGGCATAATGAGATATTTTGTCGGTTTGTTTCTCGTATTTTGGATGGGCGGTTGGTTCATAGGGTTTACCAGTGCTCTATCGCAAATAACATCTGGAGAAGGGGGAGCTTTCCTAATGCTGTGGTTAGGAGGCTGGTCTTTAGGCGGCTTTTTCGCGGGATATATGATTTTCAGGGTATTTCAAAAAAGTATTCCCGAACAACTGATACTCAATCGCCCATCGTTATCGTATGACACAGGAGTGCCTCCGTTCAAATTTGATTTTGGTATACGCAGTCAAAAAGACTACTGGAAGTCTTTGTTTCCCAGCCGAAAGCAGGTTGAGTTTACACCGGTTGAGCTAAAAACAATGGCGCTGCGAGAAACGGACAGTGGCAACCGGCTTACCATAGATAAAGGTGCGGAACGAGTAGAAATAGCAATGGGCGCTACTGAAATTGAACGAGAATGGTTGTACGACTACTTACAAAGAAACTACGGCTAAATCAAATTATCTCTGAACCTACGTGTTTGGGCTGCAGTCTTGTGGCCGCTGCTAAGTCGTTAGCAAATGCGGCAAAAAGATATTTAAGCGCTTAAGCACAAGCGGTATCTCTACCTGAGCATAAATGATTTAAGGTTTTACAAGGCAAGTGGCTAGGTGGTAGGCCAGTTTCAGTTAGGTATGGCGATGGTTACATTGCATCTATAGTTGGCGCGTATTTTGATACAAGCATGGTTTACCAGGGACCATATAAAGGAAATTGCCATGTTGATGTATAAATCCGCCGCTTCAGGTCATTTGCCTGCTCAGAGCGATGTAGAAAAAGGAAATAAATTGCCGGAAAGCGGCAATAATGATTCAGGCTTTAGTCAGCAGCTTGCTTTAGAGATGCCGATGTACCAGACATCTGATATTAGCTTGCAGTATCAACGAAAAGAGTTACAAACAACAATACGGAACGAGGGCTTCCTGGGGGAAATGCAGGAGGCCATGTTAATGCAGCGATTGGGTGTTGATATTGAAAAAATAAAGCAGCTGAAAGAAAAGCTTGAAGAACTTGAAGATCTTTTTGAGTCAGGTGGAATATCTGAAAAAGAATTTAACCAGAAAGCCTCAAAGATAGAAGAAATGATTGCAGAGGAATACCAAAAAGGACAAGAGCGGGCACAAGACCACGAGCAAAGTGGGGGCATCCTGGTTACTAAGCTTAAAAAGGATGCATCCAAAGATATCGAGTAAGGTGCGATTAACAACCCATATAATCGATACGAATTCAGACTATTCCAGCCATTAAAAATTCCCAAGCACCTGATGATGTATATCTATATTGCAAAAATAGGTTTTATTATACTAATAGAACGGCCTAAAACCGCGCGGCTCGAGCAGAAAAACGAACAAGGGCCAAAGGAACTACTTGCGAGGATAGCAGGTCATCGTTCTGCTATCCAATAAATAACACGGCGATTTACAGGTATTAATAATTGGGTATTTCTATAGAAGGGGTGTAATTTATTTATTCTGGGTAGTTTTAGGGTAATCCAAAATTATGGTTGTTTGTGTATTTCTTGTAGTTGTAATGCTTGCCTTTTTTGGGTTTAATGCTTGCGATTATAATTTGACAGGTGCCTGTAATGTCGCACCTTTATGTAGTGAGAAGTAAAGATGTTTAGAACTATGGTTGTTGTTTGTTCTCTTTCTCTGTCTGGTTGTGCGCAGCTGGCATATGATGCTAAAAAGCCTTTGCCTGAAGGACATGGCTTAGCTTTAGCCCGCTTTAGTACCTCTGGCGATATTGGTAATGCTCAATTCATTACCCGAAATACACAAAAAATGCTAGACAACTACAGCTTCGTTCTAAAAGACACCCGGGAAAAGTTGATTGTTCTGCCATTGCCAGTGGGAACGCACGAAATTGACCAGGTGTTATATATGCAAGGGTCCAAATTAGTTGACCCTGACTTAAACTGCCTTGGCACTTTTGATATAGCAGAAAATAGCCTCACCTATATCGGGGATATCCATTTTCATGTGAATGACTACGATAACTATATTTTATTTTCATCGCATTCATGGAGAGTGCTGGTTAAAGAAAACTTCGAGCAAGCGCTTGAGGAAATAAAAACACGGCATCCGGAAATTGATACCAAATTTGCCATCAAAAGCGGTGTGGTTGGCCCATTTTCATGTGAGCAAGATGAATAAAGTACTTTTTCTTTGTTAATAAATAAGAGGCCTATAACTTGTTGGCCTCCATTCTAACTGTGTAAACCAGAATCTTTTGTTCTTCGGTTGTGCCATGTGTTTCCGCGAAAAACCTCTGTAAGGTAAATACCCTACTTAGCCCTGGTAACGTTTGGGTGCTGCAGTACATGCTCGCCAGTCATCTAAAAGAGAATCTGTGGCACCAATTCTATAGTGCTTATTGAGAGGTAGACGGACACATGACTATGCAGGTAATGCAATTACTAATGCTAATGACAGTGTTTTGAGTAGATGTTGCTGCAGTGTCAGGGGAGAGGCTTGAGATATAAAAAATCCATTTTGCGATGTCTAGAGCTTATATTTGTTTTAGTTGTACAATGCGCAAACTTACAATAATGCCTATTTGGGAGTTACTCATGAAATACCTACTTGCCGCGTGTATGCTTTTTAGCGGTGCATCTTTTGCTACTTCTAACCAAACAGGAAAGATCACCTCACTTTTAACGGGGCCGATTTATGGTGACAAGCTGTTTTTTAATGTAGATGGAACAATAAACAACAAACCATCATGCCATACAAATGAACATTTCGATTATGTTCTAGATATATCTACACCGTCAGGTCAGGCTTACATGAGTTTAATTATGACTGCATACGCTGCCGATAAAACAGTCACTGTCACTGGGTATGATAAATGCTCCATTTACATCGGTGTATCGAATTTCAGATCTATAAACACAAAATAGGATACAACGGCCAGATTGTGATGAGCATTCATTCCCAGAGTGCTCATCAGGCATGCGATAGTGCACCAGAAACTCTAACCCAGGGCCCAAGCTGCCTAATGGTAAAGCGCTGCAGTCTATTTTTCTTCATTGCTTCCCCGTCAAGGTCTTTGTAGTCTAACCCCTGATCTCCATTCTCATAAAATTACCACCGTGTAAGTTTCAAGAAAGTTTGTTCCTTTAAGTTTTACTTAACCCCGGACAAAAGCGTTGTCCGACATAGTAAATTTGAATAATGGAGCATGGTAATGAATAAAACAGTTTCTTTGATTTCTCTGGCATTAATGAGTTTTTCAACCCTGGCTGATGAGCAGGAGCAAGGCGTTCAATGGGGAATTGGTGCGGCGGTTGTATCTCAGGATCAGGGCTACACCGATGTTGGCAATGAGACCATTTTAGTGCCCGCTCTGGCCATACAATATGGCAACTTTTCATTACTGGGGCCACGTGGCAGCTATAAAGTCTGGCAGCAGGAAAATATAGAGTTCTCAGTGGTGGGGCAGCTGAGACTGGACGGCTACGAGGAAGCCGACGGTGATATTTTCCTGGGGATGGAAGACAGGGATATGAGCTTTGATTTTGGCTTTGAAGGGGAGTTTGATACAGAGTTTGGCGAGCTCGGTTTTTCCTTTATGCATGATGTTACCAGCACCCACAAAGGCTATGAAGCAAGTGTCAGCTATGGTGTGCCATTTACGCTTGGTGACGGGCGGATAACGCCTTATGTCTCTGCAAGTTACCTGAGTGAGGATCTGGTTGATTATTACTATGGTGTATTACCAACAGAGCAGCGCATCGGGCGCAACGCTTATACAAGTGACGCAACCATGAATCTTGAAGTGGGTGTCTCCAGTGATTGGTTTTTTGGTCGTAACCATATGATAAAAGCCGATCTGAGTTACACCGCTTATGGCAGCGAAATAAAAGATTCTCCGCTTATCGAGCAATCCGGTGCTGTGCAGTTATTGTTGGGGTATGTGTATGTCTTCTAAAGTGCTTATCCTTTTGAGTCTGGTCGCCATGCTGGGCTGCCAGGATCAGCAACGAGAAGTCAATACAGAGGCACAAACAAACCATGCCAGGGTGACTCAGTTTGCCACTGCGATGCCAGAGCGGGTAATCGAAGTGCCACAGAAAGTTTTTTTTGGCCAGATAGAAGGGGCCGAAGACACCCAGCTGGCTGCGTTAAAATCGGGGAGGGTTGAAAAGCTCTGGGTACGTGCCGGGCAATTTGTGACGCGTGGTACGGTACTGATGGAGCTCTATGATCCTGTTGCATATGCTCAGCTTGAACAAGCGCGGGCAGAGCTTCAGCGCACACAGGCAGAGCTGACCAACAGTCAGGCTGAATTCGAGCGCGCCGAGGCACTGGTTAAACGCAATTTGCAAACCCAGTCGCAGCTAGATCAACGCCGACGTAATCTGGATATGGCTTATCAGCAAGTGAATAAAGCACAGGCCGAGGTAAATGCCGCTCGCAATCAGCTTGCTGAGCTTACTATCAGCGCCCCGTTCGACGGGGTAGTGAGTGATCTGCTGGTAAGGCGCAAGGAGTTTGCTGAGGCTGGCCAGACGGTGCTGAACTTTCAGGCTGCATCCGCTTTACATGCCCGTTTTGCGATACCTGAGGAAGTGGCACTGACAATCAGTGAGCAGGAGTATGTGGAGGTTTTTGTGCCGGCGCTGAACGAGTCGGTAACAGGCCTGATAGTGGAGCGTACCTTACCGCTGGGGTCACGCGCTCCCTTCTTTTTTTTGAAAGTCCGGCTGGAAGCACACAATCAGACCTGGATGGGCCTGAATGCGCAACTAAAAATTCCGCTTTCAGATCAGCCTTTGTATCGCCTGCCTGGTGGTGCCTTACACTATGACGATGCCAGTCAGCCCTATGTGGTGCTGCAATCAGAGCCTGAACAGCGCCGTTATGTTGAGGTAATAACTGGGCGTGCCCACCATATTCTTGTCAGCAGCCCTGAGCCACTTGAATCGCCCGCACTAATATTTGCTGATAGCCGCATGCTGCTGAGCCACTCGTTTAATAAGGAGTAAGTTGTGATTCGACCTCCCTGGTTTGTTAATCCTCGCCTTATTTTGGGCCTGGTATGTATTTTGTGTCTTGCCGGTTTAGGTGGCTGGTTCAGCGCCCCGGAGCAAGAAGATCCCAGCTTCCCGTATCGCAATGGCATGATAGTACTCAATGCCAATGGTCTGGAAGCAGAATCTCTGGCACAGCGCTACATTCGACCTCTGGAGCGTGTTTTAGCGCAAATAGATGAAATCCAGACCTACAGTGCTCAGGTGAAACACGGCTCCGCGTCGCTGGATATAGAGCTGAAAGAAACGGTGTATAACACCGACCAGGTTTGGCAGCGGATCAAAGAAGGGGTTGCCCCTATACGCCAGAGTAATCCGGCGCTGTCTATGACTATCTTAGATCGCGTGCAGGACACCCAAGGTATTTTATTGTCTGTTGGCAGTCGGGGCGACCTGCTACAGGAGCGCCAACTCGCCATTGAGTTGCGAGATCAGATATTGGCGCTTAGTACAGTGCGCAATGCTCAGCTGGTGGGCGACCCGGGCAGCCAGATAGCGGTGGCCTATTCGCAGCAAACTATGTTGCAAACGGGTGTCACGCCCTTGCAGATTGCTCAGCGTATCGGCGGCGCCAATCAGATTGACTCGGTTGCCAGTATCACCGACGACCGGGCTAACCTTATCCTGTCACCTGTGGCTCAACTGGATTCTCTGGCCGAGCTCAAGGGTAAACTTGTGGCAACCAGCCAGGGCCAGCAATTGCCTTTATCTACGCTGGCCGATATCCATTATCGTCCCGATCCTAAAGCCAGTGAGTCTTTTTGGATCAACGGTCAGCAACGCGTTGGTGTGGCGGTGACTCTGGTGCCCAACCGGATCCGTATTGCACAGGCGGGCGAGCAAGTTACCCAGTTGGTTGAGCAATTCAATGAGATTTATGGGGCAAACGCTGTCACGATAGAGCTGTTTCAGCCCAAGTGGGCCAAAAAGCGCAAAGACGGGCTAATGCAATCGTTAATGCTGAGCCTGGTTGCCATTGCTGTTATTTTGTTTATTTTCCTCTCTGCCAGTGGCGCTGTGACTGTGTGTATTGCCGTTATGGTTATCACATTGTCGGCCATTGCCGCTTTTAGTGCGATGGATGGTGTATTGCACCAGATGACCATTGCCGGGCTGATTTTATCTTTAGGTCTGATGGTCGACAACTGTATTGTGGTTGCTGAACGATTTAACCGGCATATGGCAGCGGGCAGCGAACCATTACAAAGTGCCATCCAAAGTATCACCGAGTTGTGGCGTCCACTGTGTGCAGCAACCGTGACAACCATTGCAGCGTTTTTGCCAATGCTGATGGCCAAAGGTAGTGTGGCCGATTTTATCGCCAGTATTCCGGTCATGGTGATTTTGTGTATTGTGGCCAGTTACGCCATTGCGTTAACACTGGTGCCTTTGCTGAACCGTTACTTGCCTGTGCGTAAAAGCCCGGTTTATCGCTGGCAGCAGCAACTGCAACATATTTTAGAGCAGGGCGCACTGGCTTTATCCAAGTTTACCTTGCAGCACAAAACCCTGACGTTAGTTGCTGTATTTGGACTATGCGCCGGGTTGATGTCGCTGCCGCAGGCCGATGGTGAGTTTTTTCCAAAAACCAACCGTAATCAGGCCATTGTGGATGTGGAGCTGCCCATGGGTACGCACAAACAGCTCACTGCAAGTACATTAAACCAGATAGCTGAAGACATCAGTGCACATGCCGATGTGCAGCGAACGCTGGTATTCAATGGTTTCTCCGGCCCGCGCTTTTACTACAACCTGGCGCAAAAACCGGATGAAAGCCATATTGGCCGGGTGGTACTGACCGCTCAAGCACATACCGATATGGCGTTGCTGGTTGAACAGCTGAACGACCAATTGCAAAGCGACTACCCGGAAGTCATTCTGCGAGCCCGGGAGCTCGGGCAAGGGCCGCCACTGGAAAGTACGGTGGTAATGTGGCTAAGCGGTGAAGACTACAAAGTCTTACGTCGGGCGGGCGAAGAGGTATTTGCCTTGTTAAGCTCAGATGGACGTTTTGATACTCCCGGCAAAGCCTATTCGGGGGCGGTGCCTCAACTGACCATGACTTTTGATCAGCAACGGCTGAGTCAGCTTGGCCTCACTGAAAGCCAGCTTAATGATTATCTGGCATGGCGCAGTGCAGGGCTAACCATGACTCAGGTGAGCTTTAATGATGAGCCTACATCAGTTGTGCTGTATGACCCGGATTCAAGTCATGACAGTATTGATCTGATGAACACCGGCGTACTGACCTCACTGACCGAAAAACCGGTGCCGGTTCATGCGCTTGCTGATACTCGGATAGTCGGCCAGCCAGCAATTTTGGCGCGCAGAAACGGTGTGCCCGTGGTTAAACTGATCAGCGAAGTTGCACCGGGCGTGGATGAGACTGCGCTGCTCACTGAGTTGATGCCAGAGCTGACTGCTATTGCCGAGCGATACGGATTACAGTTAACGTTTGGCGGAGAAATGGCTGAGTCTGGCGAGGCAAACAATGCCTTGTTTAAAACCCTGCCAGCTGGTGCGCTGTTGCTCTTTATTGCCTTGGTGCTGCAGTTTAATTCGTTACGTTTAACTTTGCTGGTGATGCTGAGCATTCCCTTTGCCGTCATTGGTGCGCCGGCTATGCTGAGCCTGGCTCAGGTGCCGTTCGGGTTTATGTCGGTGTTAGGGATCCTGGCACTGGCAGGAATAGTCGTGAACAATGCTATCTTATTGATCGACGGTACTTTGTTGTACGTACAAGCGGGGAAGAATACGCAGGCAGCTATCATGTTATCGGTACAAAATAGGGTGCGTCCTGTTATAGTCACTTCGGTCACAACCATAGTGGGTATGCTACCTTTAACCTCGGCCAGCAGTCCTCTGTGGCCACCACTGGCATGGGCTGTGATTGGCGGATTGATCACTTCAACCATTCTGGTGCTGGTGGTGATCCCTGTTCTGCTGCAATGGTTGTTACCCAAGCGTACCAGGTCAATGCCAATTGTATTACCTGAGCTGACGTAAAACCTGTCTGGAATAAAGTGGAACAAGTAGAGTAAGGCAAAAAATGGAGAAAGTAGTATGCGCATATTGATCACCGAAGATAACCTGCAACTGGCGAGTTTTATTCAGCAGGCCATGACCAAAGAAGGCTACGCGGCTGACATAGCCACCAGTGCGGGCGCATTACGCGATCAAATGGCATTATGGCACTACGACGCCATTATTCTGGATCTCGGGTTGCCCGACAAAGACGGACTCGATGTGATTGCCGCCTTACGGGGTGCCGACAACCCGGTTCCGGTACTGATCTTAACTGCGCGGGGCAGTGTGGATGATCGTATAGCCGGCTTGGATCTGGGTGCAGATGACTATATCAACAAGCCGTTTGATATCGGTGAGCTACTGGCGCGGCTGCGTGCTTTGCTTCGTCGCCCCAGTCAGTACACTGGCACTTTATTGTCTCATGGTAACCTGGCACTCGACCCGAAATCTCGTCGCGTAACGGTAGGCGGCGAGAACCTTTCAATGGGTAAGACAGAAGTGGCTATCCTGGAATATCTGCTGCGCCATGTTGGCTTAACCGTGGGCAAAGATGCATTGTACGACGCCATTTACGCCATGGGGTTTGAAGTAACCGACAACGCTTTGCAGGTGGCGGTACACCGAATTCGCAAAAAGCTTGATGGTACTGAGGCGGACGTCACCATTAAAACGCTCCGTGGCATAGGATATATACTGGCATGAAAATCATAAAAAACTCCCTCGCCCGCAAGATCTACCTGCATTTTATTCTGATAGGCTCGGTGGTGTTCACCGGAATAGGTGTGATCTTGCACCTGTTTTCGATGAACTATGCCAATCTGGCGCTCGAAGTCAGTATGAAAGGCATGATTGAGGACGTAGGAGATGCGCTGCATTTTGAGCAACAGCAACTTGTTTATACTCCTGATAACGTGATCGAAAAGTGGGGCTATGACGCCCTGTACAATAACTTTGCGTTTCGTGTTCTGCGCGCCGAGGATGGCCAGGTATTGCTCCAGTCTGTAAACAGTGAACAGGGCTCTGAAGCACTGGCAGCGCTGACCGACACCATTGCGTTTGGGTATTCGCACCTTGATGGCGTTGATCGTTTTCGTACCGAACTCACACTGGACGGACAGGCGCTGTTGCTGGACATGGCACGCAATGACCTGATCACAGAATTGGCAAACGAAGCCGTGATCCCGGCACTAAACCGGGTGACGGCCATTACCATTTTTGCCGCATTTGGGGTGTTTATGGTGGTGGGGTACTTATCGGTGCGCTCTGTGGTGCGGCCCGTTAAAACCGTAGCTGGCCAGTTAAAGCAGATCAAACCGGAGCAGCTCAGCTTCAGGCTCAGTAACGAGGGGTTGCCTTATGAGATCCAGCCGATTGTGGATTCACTGAACCAGGCTATGGAGCGGGTAGAGGGGGGCTTTGATGAACAAAAGCGCTTTGTGGCCAACGCCGCCCACGAGCTTAAAACCCCGCTGGCCGTGCTTAATACCCGCGTTCAGCTGGCCGATATAGCCCCCCAGATCCGCGAAGAAATCGTCAACGATGTTGCCTATATGAGTCGGGTGGTGCAGCAACTCTTAGATCTCTCTCGCGCGCAAAACTTTGTGGTGTACAACAAGGTACCGGTAAGCCTGTCAGCGCTGGCACAGGAAGTTTGCATGATGCTGGCACCGCTGGCAGTACAGTTTGATAAGGAGCTAAGCCTGGACACGGAACCAGGCTTAGCTCAGATCCTCGCAGACAAAGCCGCCGTGCATATTATGATTAAAAACCTGGTCGAAAACGCCCTGAAACACTCAAAGGACAATGCCAAAATTCAGGTCAGAGTGAGTGCCACTGAGTTGGAAGTCAGCGACAACGGCCCCGGGATCCAGTCACAATTCTACGACCGCCTGTTTGAGCGCTTCTGGAGACAGGAGCAATCCACCCTGAGCGGCAGTGGACTGGGCCTGTCTATCGTCAAAGAAGTTGTCGACTTTCACAACGCTAAACTTACGGTTACCTGCAAAAACGAGCAAGGCGGCGCAAGCTTTAAAGTAGTGTTTGGGGAGCGAGAGGCTTAACCCGAACGGTTGTGAGATGAATCTGAATTGTAACAGGGCGGTTTTCTGCTCAGTCACCTCGCTATACAAACGACTCCGTCATCCCGGGCGCTTGCGAGCCGGGATCTACTCAAATACTGCGCAGCAGTGCCAGATTCCAGACGCACCTCATAAACAATTCCGTCACCTCACAAACAACGCCGTCATCCCGGACGCGTGCGAGCCGGGATCTACTCAAACACCACGCAGCAGTGCCAGATTCCAGACGCACCTCACCAACATCACCATCACCTATTAACAACTCCGTCATCCCGGACGCTTGCGAGCCGGGATCTACTCAAACACCGTACAGCAATGCCAGCTTCCAGACGCACCTCATAAACAACTCTGTCATGAACAAGCAACACCGCCACCTCACAAACAACGCCGCCCCTTCCAAACAACTCCGTCATCCCGGACGCTTGCGAGCCGGGATCTATTCAAAAACCACTCTGCAGTGTCACGTTACAGACGCTTCGCACAATCAACTCTGTCATCTCAGACGCACTTGAAAAATAACCCAGCCATCATAAAACAATACCGTCACTGCCAAACAACGTTGTCATCCCGAATGCGTGCGAGCCGGGATAAACTTAACTAGATGATTATTTCAAACGTTATAAATCATCCCAACCATAAGTGCTGATTATTTATACAGGTATAAGCAAATGTAGTCAGTTTCCATGTCAAATTTCTCGTTTTCTCCGCGCTTGAAGGTCTCGTTTAAGTGAAATGTCGATTTAAGTTTAATAGATTCATAAGGTTAGTAGATTTACATAACGAGACCCCAAGTCTCGCTATGAACAAGGCTCGGTTTCACCAAAGACATTTTGGCTTGAGTGACTAGTACAATAGTGGTAGGTTATTGTTCTTATTATGAATAAAATAATTTAGCTGTGGATCTGTACGGTTTTAGGAACTGGATCTAACCGGTATTCACGCTAATAAGCTGTTATGAGCCTATGAAAGTTTCGCTATATACATTGATATTATCAGTATTAGTCAGTTTAGGAGCTAATGCTTGCCCTGCGCCACCTCCTGGATATGGCTTATCACACGCTGAATTAGTCGAGAATACATCAACGATAGTATTGGCAAAAACCATCAAAGTAACTGATAAAGTTGTGGTATTTGAAGTCATCGAGAATATTAAAGGCGATAGTGAAAAAGAGTTTTTTTGGCGTCGTTCAAGAATCCCTAAGTCGGTTAAGCATATCAGTACTGATTTTAACCGCCATATAGAACCAGCTTTTTGGTCTGAATCGCTTTTAGTCAGACGCTCACCAATTTCAAAAGGCGGAATTTGTAATATTGCATTCACCTATGAACTCGGGGAAATTTACTTAGTTTTTCGCGAGTCATGGGGGCATGCTCATTCAAATGAAATCATCAAATCAGAAAATGATAAGTGGTTGGCATTTGTGAAAGAGTCAGTAGCAAGCGGCTCATAACAAGTTACTCAAAAGGACGCAAAACGCTTGGCTTACGCTCCTTCGTCGCTAATTTTAGCCAAGCATTTATGCGCCTATTAGTAAGGCGTTAAGTGAAGAGAGTGCGCACCTTGAACAATAGATCCATATTAACCTTGTTATTTTTCCTATGGGCTCCAAATGTATGCTTAGCATTGTCTTGCGCAACAATGAGCGATCGCATCATAGGTGAATGTAATTCGAATGGTTGCAAAGAGATACTTTATATAAATGAGGTTAAGGCGAGTACAGCTTGTTCGCGTCGCCCAACAATCATTACCCCTCCTAGCTGGGCTTTAAAGGTCTTAGAACATGAGGTTTTGAAATATGAATCTATCGAAAGTGGTGTAATATTTGAGCTAACAATTCCAATTAGATACTGGTCTGGAAAAACAACATTTAATAGTTACGACGAGTACTTGTCTTACGTATCAGACGAAGCGAAGCATAGTTATATTGAACCAAAACTGAAAGTTTTAACCGGCAATAGTATGTCTTCCATCGTAGAAGGTTGGGAGGGTGAAGTAAGAGATGCATATTTACGTGATTTAATGTGGCGAACTCTTGATTGGCTAAGCCTAATAGTCTCCTTAGTCTGTCTAGTTGTGTCAGTTATCTGGTTTGGTCGTTGGTTATCGGGTAAAGCAGGTGCTGCAACTTTGGTTTCTGCTCTAACATTTCAGGCCTTAATATTGTATGCAGCGTTTTATAGTATGTCGTCTTGGAGTAACTTTATGGTAGGTTTGGCCGGGGTAGTGGTTCCTGGTATCTGGTTCTATCAGCTAATACAGTGGGTTTTGAAAGTATATGCCAAAAGATCACTTAACAAGTAAAGGCACAGGACACAGCAAAGCTGCGCCTGTGCTTTAGGCGTTAGCTGCACAGGGAGGTATGATGAAAATTGAAGAGTTAGCTGAATATCTATACGAAGATCTTAATGGTCGAATAACATCTATCGAACAAGGTGATGTTCTCAAAATTCAATTTGAATGTGACGATTGGCTTGAAAACGACGTTATCCGGAGGTTTGAAATAACCTGCATTGATGTTGAGGAATCTGAAATCAATGTATCTGGGTCAGGAGATTTGGGCTTTTATAATGAGCACCCACTATTACTGAAATATAACGAACCTCAAGGTGAACTTTACTATTCATCTGAAGCAATAAACAAGTATGAAGTCTTGGGAAGGATTTATGCGGTTCACGAATCTGTTTTAATTGGTTGGAGGCCTTTAAGCGAATACCTAAATATTTCCTATGCGGGTGAGCGTATAGCATTTTGTGACGGTTCTTACGGCTTGTTAGCGCGTGGACCTAAATCGTTGCTTAATATTTATGCGGAGTCAATAAAAGGGCTAATTACAACCAATTACGTGTTTGCTTTCAATCACCAAGGCTCGTTCAAAGTCCTGGTTTTTGAGCATGGTTATGTCATTTGCAAGTCTGTAGAATTGGTAGAAATGTGCAGCTAACAGAGCGTTCAAGACGGATTCACAGCGCTTAGCATTTTCGGTTTGATTCAGCTCAAGAGTTTACGACACAATGGTTTAGGTTTGGTGGTTGGCGTTGTTCACCACTTAACGCGGCGTTATGCATCAGGAGTGTTATGAAGTCAGAACCTGAAACTATGGAACTTGCGGAGTTTCTTAGGGAATTTAACAAAGAGAGTGATCGTGGTGCTGCTTTAAATGCTGCTGCGGTATTAGATGACTGGTTAGGTAATATCCTTGGAGAGTTTTTTGCTGATAATAAATCAGGAAAAGACCTTATATCTGGGTTTAACGCACCACTAGGTACTTTTTCCGCAAAAGCGATAGCAGCGCATGCCCTTGGCTTAATTCAAGATAATGAGTTTCGAGAAATAACTCTTATCCGTAAAATCCGAAATGAGTTTGGTCATAGTTGGCGTGGTGTTAGCTTTGACTCTGAAAAAGTAGCACATTTGGTTAGTCAATTACCTTGGTGTGGTCCTTCAGAGTTCGAGGAAAATTCGACACCTAGAGAACGTTTTAACTCAGTCATTGCTATATTGCTTGCTGATCTCATGTGGCGATCTAGGTTAGTCAAAAAAGAGCAAAGGGTAGTCAAGTCATGGTCTAATAAAGTCCGTGAAAATGATGCATAACAAGAGACTATGGCGTCAATAACTAAATTTCAGCAATTGGCGCTTCCCACATTGTTCCGTCTCTGAGCATCGAGTTCAAGGTAACGAC
>NZ_JBSWYM010000037.1:0-18797 GCF_056161105.1 Pseudoalteromonas sp. AWH4_217
TCACGATGCGCTGGAAGACATGACTCCAGTTGGCTACCTTGAGGCAGCATAATTCTACTAATGAGCTGTACTAGGTTGGGTGGAGTTACAGGACTTTGTGCTCTGGTAATTACCAACCTCTTGGCGACACCCACAAAAAAAGGCGCTTTCGCGCCTTTTTCAGTTGTGGACTAGCACTTTATTGTTCACCCACATGACATGTCGCCCCGAAATATAGTTTCATACTGAGCGAGGCTGTAGGGTTTATTCTTTGGCTTAAAAATTTTAAGTTGGGAAATAAAGTTTCATACTAGAGCTGACCCCCTCCCAACCTAAAGATGCTTTCTCTCACATTAAAGTTTCATACAAAGGGCATTGTCAATCTGATGATCCAATAACAGCTTAACGTATGCCATACCTTCTGTAGGACTTAGTTAATCAAAGCTGAAATGGTCCTACACAATTAAAAGCTTATTCTCATCAGGAAAAATCTTGGGCTGAATTACAAAATCCCCCATAACTGCATGAACTTTAATTCCGGGAGCCAGTTGTGATAAATTCCCAGTAAACGCACTCCCTTTTTTTTGCATTTTTATATAGACATCTCCTTTTTGGTAGAGATAATAGTCCGACAAGTCAACTGCTTCAGGACTGATATGCTCCAGACTCCAAGATGCTTTTTCCGTAGTCAACGTCCCAATTCCTATTTCCATACGCCCTAAACCTACATTTTCTAGCTTGCTTTTCATATCTTCTTCTATAGGAGAAAACGAACGAGTTATCGGAATAAATCTAGTAACAATTCCTGTACTTCCTTTTTCGGAATCACTAACTATAGTCGGCTGAAAAACAAAGCATAAATCAAATCCACAACTATTATAGTCTTCCCCAATACGCTGTAGAAATTCCTTAATGCGATCAGAATCTGTGGTTTCGCCTAATCTAATGATCAATTTCTTAATAGCATGCTTATCACGGGGGTCTTTCAACATACTTTTATTTGCGGACAAAATTTTACTTTCTATATTGCGCTGTTCATTTTTATGTTGTTTAGCAATAACTAAGACAGTGCCAGATGGGCACTCCACACAGCTCTCTGTGGGTAAGCTCAATTTTTTAAAGGATATTAAGCATCCGTAACCAATGTCATAAGAGCCATATTCCTTGATTTTAAAAGCAATTGAACAACAAACAAGCTCGACAATCTCGCTTGTCAGAGTTTTTCCTAGACATATAACTTCTAAAGCCCCTGCTGTTTTATAAAACTTAAGGAAATTTTCAAACGTCTTTTTAATAATTTCACACTTTTGATTAAAGTCCTTTTCATGTTTTGAAATATCAAAGTTTTTTATTGATACTTTACTTGAATACCCGTTCTTATAATCAATGGTATAGTCATAGATTGGATTTGACTTACTACAAGGTATAACTTCACCAACGCCATCTAAAATAGAACCAATTGTGATAATTTCAGTTATCAGTCCATGTGATGTTTCCGTGCTTTTTTTTATCTCTCTTGCTGTTGATGTTAGCCAAGTAGAATTTTCCTTAATTAAGTTGACAATGGATTTACCCAATGAATATAACTCAGATGTTGCTATATGATCTGGCCGATTCCATAAAAGCTGAAGCCTATGCCCATCAGTCTGATTCAGCCACTCAGCCCCAAATAAATCCTCTACAGCTTGTAAAGAGTTTTCTATATTTTCTTTGCTATCTGATGTAACTAAATGATCAAATGCTCGACTAAACCTACTTTCCATTGTGTCTCCCATACAAAGACTAATTAAATGCCTTTTTAGATTTGCTATCCATTGTGGATATTAAGTACTTTTCACCAAAGCCAAATAAAATACCCACCGCTATGGCAATATCTATTGAAGTTCCTACTTCCTTAGAGCTAATTCCTCCAAGCTTGATCTCTATAACCCCAACCTTCAACATGATCAAACAAGCAAAACTGAGTACACACGCAAAAATACACCTAATATATGGCGATGCATTCTCTGAAATATGTTGTCTTATCTCATCAAATTCAAGCAACTTTGTTCGAATAGCCACTGACAACCAAGAGCCGACACAAGTCCCCATAAGAGAAAGAAAGTAAAATGAGTAGGACTCATCGAATAGAAAATGCAATAGATACAAAACAACAGAGATTGCAGCCACTGCAATCCCATACTTAACTAAGATTTTACTTCTTGCTTTCAGCCAGTGCAGAGAAAGAACATCTCTTTTAATACTATCCAATGTTTGATTAGCTGTAACTAAATCACCTTTTTCTCCCGAAAAGCACAAAGAAGTAACTGAAAAAACCTCTTCATACAAATGTTTCCTAGTGTCTGGATCATCATTGAAAAGCACTTTACTCGTCGAAATAAATGCTTCTATATCTGACTTGAACTTCAAATATTCCTTTGGAACTGCTTTTTGACTAACTGGCCTAAAAGCAATCTCCGTAGGATTATCTTCTGGGTACCTAGATACATCAAAATACGGGTCACTCATTTGGAAGCACTCTTTTATGACAAATAGTACAATTCTGCGCCTCTCTTCTAGGTAGTGTTATAGAAGGAGAAACCGAAGTACACTTTTGACTAACTTGATCTATCAAACTAATGATTTGGCTGATCTCCATTTCACAGTTGTTATCACTAGCTTTTAATGACTCAAAATACTCTTTAATAACGAGAAGATTTCTTTGGGGCATTAACTCTACACCTCAACATCAATTTGATTGGTCACATGGATAGATTTAATATCCACGCCCGTAGCTGTCAGCGACTGCTTAACTTCATCAAAAATATCTTTTGACTTCTTTTTATGATCTTCAATCGTCATAATTACACAAAAGTTAATTCCATCTGTTGGAAAGTCACCTGGCCCTCTTTCTGTTGAAGTAACTTTAAGACGCCAGTTTTTAGACTTACCAACACCTTGCTTCATTATTTTTTTGTATTTTTTTATCGGCCACCATTTCAAACCATGCTCTATCTGGTTTTTTTCATAATAAGCGTCTTTCCCAACCTCTATTTTCCAAATCGAGTCACAATTTTTTCGGTACTTCCATTCATCTTTTTCGAGTTTTTCTTGTTGTAAATAAGAGTCAATATTTACCCTGCAATATTCGGAACCAAATTTTGCATCTGTTACTGGATCATAGGCCAAGGTAAGTGTAGCGGTTCCAGAGCACTTTCCTTCATTGACAAGACTTTCAGGCCACTGGAACTCAAATTCTGCGACTTCACTGCGATTGAGCTTTCCTTCAAAAAGAACAGTAATAGAATAATCGTCAGTTACCAACATATTTTCAGACGTAGTAGGTGTTCCAAATCCTACAAACCTTCTCTTTATTGAAGTGGTTATTTCTTTATCGTTCAGGGCGCGAGGAAAATCAGAATGATGTATTAACATTGAAATCAATGCATTACGAGAGACTTGTTTATTGAGCTTATGCTCGATGGATGCGAGTGTTTTTGCAACGAAAGGAGCAGAAAAGCTTGTTCCACCTTCATTCATTACTGTACTAGATGAACTAAGAGTAAGTACACCTGGTACAGCAGTTTGCGATGAGAAGCCTCCGTAATGGACTACATCGGGTTTAACTCCCATAGCAACACCGGGCCCTCGCCTTGAATATACGGTAGGAGCACCATGAATATGCTCTTTTAAACCAGGAGGATTCACGGCCCCTACTGTAATCGCAGAAATTGCTTCTGCAGGCTGTTGTATACGATCTATATCAGACGTTATTGCCAGCTGAGATGGCCACCTAGCACGGTAGTCCAAACCACCAAGGTTTCCCGCTGATATAATGAAAATAACATCATGCTTTTTAGAGATCCGATCAATTTGTCTAGCTGCAAAACTATATGAATCATCCTTAACCAGCTCTTTGAAATTAATACTAAAATTAAATATTCTTACACCTTTTGATCTGGCCTGTTTGACTTCTATGTCCAAACATCCAAAGAAGTCTCCTAGCCCATCAAAATTGTCGAAAAAGGAGTTGCGTTCACTATGTATAGGCATCCAAATGTCATACAACAAGCAACCATCATCCTCAATATTTTCTAACTGCGGATTTAATGCTTTACCACCTACTAATAAACTGGCTACTTGAGAGCCATGCTCAGGATCACAATCCGAGTCACTGAACCCCTTCGAGGTTCCTAACTTCCACGCAGATAAAGCTGGATTTTTTACTCCTGAGTCAATTACCCCAACAATTGGATAATCATTACCTTGAATTCTAGATGGGATACTCACATCATTGAATACTAGTGAAGGGTTTAAATCTGATCTTGAAACGAGCGGCGATAAGGTCACGTTCTTTACAAGAGGGCTATCAGCTAAAACTTTTAGAAGTAACTCATGGCGCAACCGATCAAAATCAAAATGCTCATTGTTTTCACGGATAATTACAACACTAGAAAAGTCAATAATGCTTTCCTGAGCCTGTGCTCTATAAAGTCTCACATATAGGGTAGAATTACTCTCAACATCCGAGCTAGCTTTTGAGGCAACAACACCTCCACCTAAACGGAGCAACTTATCTTTGAGGTCTACTTTTAAATTTTCAAGATATTGCTCAGACACCTCACACCCAGATGTACTTGTTTCAACATATTCTATTAGCTCAACTAAATAACCTTTGCTCACTCGTTCATTTTTAAACCAGTTGACTGATTCACTTGATGAAAAGTTTAACTTTTCCTCCGGGCTATAAATGCTAATTTTCTCTACAGCACCAGTCTCACTTCTCGCTGATGATGGCTTATATACCATTTTCTTTTTGCGCTCGTCATAAACCAGCCTACTTTCTAATTCAGCTCCATTTACTCGACTTTTAAGCCATCTTAATGAACCAGGTGTTACTTGAAACAACAACGTCCCTATATTTAACCCGCCTATATGTGGAGACTTATTCGCAGGGAATAAAGTCCTCATGGGTCGATGAGATTTCGCAAGAGCAGAGGGATTTAACTCTACTTTTACCATGCTCAGTTTCGCTCTTGAAGATTCGAGATGCTGCTGAATATGGTTAATTTGACGTTCCAAAGAGGCTTTGTGTTCTCTAAACTCATCGTCTCTCCCGCCATAGAAGTCTTCTAAAGACCCTCCAGGGGTTGGGTCTGGTTTGTATATATAATCGCTAGCATTAAATACTACCTGGAGGGGGTTATGTTTCATAAATATCCTTTTGTATTACTCTATAATGTCGACTTCTCTTTCTCTCTAATAGATCTGGAAACTTTTGAAAGACTTGTCTCGAAAATATTTCCAATTTCTCTCTGAGTGAAGCCCACGTCTTTGTTTAATTTATACATGACAGCACTATCGGTATTGTCCCGCACAAAAGCAGCCAGTTCAGATGTCGTGCTTGCATTTATTGTTAACAATGCCCTAACGACCTTAATAAACAATACGTTGCCTTCTGAAAGCGCGGTATGCCTCTTAAAGTGTGTTACTAATAGTTCAATATCAGAACCGCAGTAGTTTTCTGTAATTAATGATAAGAGTTTTACTTTCTCATCAGATAACTCTAATGGTTTGAGATATTTCCTAATAATCATCTCTCGACCTTTCAAATCAGGTTTTGGAACAAAAACCCTTACATCAAAACGTCTCCATACCGCTGGGTCTAGTAATATCTCATGATTAGTAATTGCAACAGTCATCCCCTGATTAGCACGTTCGTCTATGCATTGAAGCAATGTATTGACGATCCTCTTAATTTCACCAACTTCTTGACTATCATTTCGGGCCTTTGCAACCGCATCAAATTCATCTAGCAGCAATAGGCACCTATGTTGAGCTGCAAACTTGAACAAATTAGTTATATTTCTCGCGCTTGTGCCCAATAATGATGAAACTAATCCATCAAGCTTAGCTAACACAACTGGCAGCCCTAGCATTTTTGCAATGTACAGAGCAAGCTGCGTCTTTCCTGTGCCCGGCATACCAAAAAGCAAACAACTAAGAGATGGCTTGACTCCAAATTTTTCTAACTTATCAATATTCGCCCACTCGTTCACAAGTTGCTCAATAGCTCCTGACAGCTCAACAGGAAATATTGGTTGCTCTTGATTAACCAATTCATCCGGAAAAATCACTCTAGCTAAAGGCGAACCGCTATCCTTATCAACAGGGACTTTGCTGTTAGGTGTTAAAACTTGACCCTTTAAATGAGAAGCTCTTGATAAATTAACTTTAGAAGGCTCTATCATTTTCGTTTTGTCGGCTTTATCAATTAGCCTTTTTATTACACGAGCCTCATCCGTAAGTCCGTCCTCTAGCAAAGCTTCATGCAATCTGTCCATCTGCGACATAACCTCTTTAGAGGTACCGTCTTTTACGATTTGACGGCATAACGCAGAAACAATATGAAACTTTTCCACTTTAAAAAACCTGTATAAATGATCACTATTTTTTCATTATAATGCACTCTACCAAGGGCATCAACAAAAAACCGGAATAGTGAAACAAAAACCAATTTTTTTGAAACAAGAATCAAGTTTAAGACAGAAAAAACCCACATAACCGAAACAAAAAGCAAATAAGCTAAGACAAAAAGTTTAAAAACCTCTCAGCCCACCTTTCTATTTCTGCCTCAGTTAGCTTTCCTTTATCTTTTGAAGGCTGATGCGACACACTTTTGTGATTGCCTTCTCCAACAAGCGCCTCAAAGTATTTCTTTGGCCAACTGAATTGGTTGCTGAGCAATCTTCTTTCTATCTCCGGTATAAAGTCTCGTAGCTTGCCTTTTGGCGCTAATGCTCGCGCTGAAATCACTTTGATGGCGATGGAAGCTCTACCATCAGAGGTATCCACCTCTAATAAGAAATAGCCTTCGTTTTGATGTTCAATTCGCACAATAGCCATACATCTAGGCGAACCATCTACCATAAGGTGACTCTCACTACGGCCAACTTCTGGTAGCTTGCGAACGATGGGCTTACTTTGTTTAACACCATGTTCTTGTTCTAATATCTCCAGCATTTTGAAGAAGCTATCGAATTTGTTGAGATATAAATCGGCGTTTTCGGTTAAGTCATCTAAACCATCTACGGCGGCTCTGGGTGTATCGCCTCGCGAATTTGGATCGTCGGTGCTTACTTCGGGTGGTAAGGTGCTGGGCTTTTCCTCGTCTTCCTTAGCGCCTGAGCCATTACGAGCTTTTGTGTAGACTTTACGAGTGTGTGGTACTCTGTTGTATGTGCGCTGCGTTGCATCACAAAATATCAACGCAGACTCGTTATCTTCACTACCGTCACTTTCTTCATCTATTTCTCTCTGTGTCGGTAACTGCGGATAGGTGCCACCTTCCCCTTTACCAGAACCTCTCTTGTTCTCAATAAAGTTTGGGTGTGAATAGCCAATGTCGGTAATATCTGGAAAGTACAAACCATCAATGGCTTCTATACGGTTAATAAACCAGGTTTTTTCATCTGGCGACTGCCACCCCCTGGCCGCAATGCTTACCCCTTCAAGTTGAGGGGGATCAAACCGGAATTTCCACTGTTGATACTTTTCTGTTGTTACGCTCTCATCCAGAAGATATGCATAGATGCTCTGAAAAGAATGCTTTACATCGTCGTCGAGCAGTATCCAAGCTATCTGATGCCTGAACCCATCATTGTCGAACAAGATTTTCGGGCACAGTGATGTTGGTAAGGCATTGATCATCACATCAGGCTGAAAGTCACCTTCGAGCTCAGGGTCGTAGTCAACGTCAAATTCAAAGTCGAGTGCGTTATGGATCAGAGCCGCATTTGCCAAATAGTTATTGGTAAAGAACAGTGCTCTGGCCAGTTCAAGCTGAGGAAGGTAAATTGTTTTACCCTCGGACCTGAACACAAAACAATTTTGAGATTGTTCATTGCTGTGCCTGAACTTAACTAAACCACACTCTTCAACTGTTCCCCTCTCCCAAAGATCACGTTCGGGCAATGTAATTTCGACTGAAAAGCCAGGCGGTGTTGCCGTGGAGGTTTGGTTGAGTACAACCTGGCGGCTTAAATATGGTAGCTGGCTAAACTTAAGGGATTTGCGATGGGAGTTATTAAACTGAACTCCAATGCTCCATGTCTTACGATCGTGGTACTTGAAAACGTTGCCGATCCCCTGGATCCTGGCGTTATCTGGTAGATTTTTGAATCTGCTCGTTTGCTTCATTCGTTACAACACTTCCCAATAACTCCGCCGTGATGGGGCGGATCCTATCCTTACTGAGCCGTGCTAAACGTTGAATGCGCCAACTTCTATAGTCATGGTGATGTCGAACACAATTAATACATGCCACAGCGATACGACGGCATTGGTACTCCTCTATAGTTTCACAGTATTTATTAAAAAACAATTTACACAAAGGCAACTTTTCTAATTGTTTGATCTGGGACAATGGAATATTTACATGCAAAAAGTACCAGTTTTTTGTCAACCTTGGGACTTCCAGACTAAGCTCCAACGTATTTCTCAGCCTGATAAGTCGCTTTACGTATGCCAGATCACGCTGGTACCAATCTACTTTCTGCTTACGCTTAATGCCTTGTTGCGTGTGCGCTTGATTAAACGCCATAAGCCAGGATTTATCATGTCGATACAACCATATATACAGATCTGCAAAGCCACTTTGTCTGGCCCCCTTAACACCGAACCTGGCTACTGCATGCTGCCATTTTTGCCGTTTGGCAAGCTCAACGATGTGAGGTGGTACCGCAGGTTGATTGCCTGGTTCCTGGCTATAATCCATTTTTGATGCATCTTTCAGTAAACCAGCAATGTCCAGGTGCTCATCAAAAAATGCCTGCAAAACCAGCAAGTGCTGCAAGTAACTAAATGCTTTTCTGTGCTTTCTAAATAATGTCTTGAGCCAGTTTGAATCAACACCATCATCAATACTCAGCCCGAGCCAGCTCAAGCCGAGAGCACCCCAGTATTTATGTACGATATGACTGACCCCTTTATGGTCAATATGTTTACCATGATTTAAACCAAGACGCGTCGCCAGCGCTCGATAGAATGCACTCCACTGCTCTGGATAAATATCAACCTCAGGCGCATCTAACAGAACCTGTGTGTATCCCGCCAGTCTTTGAAATTTAGCAGGCAACTGCTCGGCCACAGCAGCAGGGAGCACACTCGGATTGAGAGCAGAAAACACATGCTTATGAAGAGAGTGAACATGTACGGCACTCTGCATTAAACTTCCGTGTACTGGACAACTCACAACCCCGGGAGCCTGCCAGAGACGATGCCAGTACCACTCTTTATATTTATCGAGCTGCATTGCCAGGCAACGCGGACAGTACTTTAAATACACAGGGCTTTTTACAACCGAGGCGGCTTTCCCAAGCTGCAACTCTGCGGAGCAACCGTTACCAGAGAGCAAGTCATTTTTCACTCGCTGAGCGATTACTGGATGAACAAAGGGGGCATACAGCGGGTATAGCGTGTATTGCTTCAACAGCTTTTCGGCCGTTAGTTTTGCATTTCCCTGGTAGTGGGAAGCAAGCAATTGCAAATGGCCCTGCAATGCCACAGCAGCAACAAACGTCTTGCTGCCAAGCAGATTGTAGAGCAGTTGTTTAGGTGAAAGCTCTAAGCTATATACACCATACCGAGCGATAACACTGTAAATCAGCTCATCGCGATACGGGATGGGTAAATCAAACACCTTACACGCTCTGTTTAAGCCACGATTCTATATCGAATATCTTTCCCTGCTGTTTGTAATACTGATAAAGCTCGCCGGATTGCTTTTTGTGTTGAGAATAACCAAACCGTAAGTCGTCACCAGGCAATGTATGCCAGTCCTTGAGCTTGATGAGTGCTGGCTTCTCTTTGGGTTCTTCCACTTCGATTGGCGTTTGCTCATACCATTCTAGAACGAGTGGAATAAGCCCTCTTACCTGAAGATTTGGATGATCTTTAATAGCTCTTTGCACTAACGGGATCAATAACTCAGATTCACATCCCATGCCTAGCAAAAGGTTATAAAGCCGCATGGCCTCTGAGTCGCTGGCAAAAGGTAATGTGTCTGACTTAGTAGCGGCAACTTCAGAGATCTGTTTGCTCAATTCTAGCAATCGCTTATCAATTTCTTTGTATTTCAAATCTGAATATTTGGCGATACTCCTGACTTTTCCCGATTTAAGTGCTTCAATCATCGGATGAATAGGCTGTAGTTCAGACTCGTACACCTTCATAAGTAACTTTGAAGATAACCGTTCAACTCCAGTGATAATGGCACGAAGCTGCGCAAGTACAAATAACTTAACCACGATATCCAGCACACCTTGAGACAGCTCAAACCAGGTGTTGCGGATCTCTTCTGTGAGCGGCTCATCACGATGGATCAGCCACTGATACTGCCAAAGCTTATCGGTCAACAATCGCCACTCGGTGGGCTTTGGCTTACCCGTTGTTTTATCGATTCTATTTTTATGCTGTGGCAGGGGTTCCCACACCATAGAGCCAATCCCAGTACTACGCCTTGCAGATTGCAACTCAAGTTCAAATATGGGCCTTGCTTTGGGGGTACCAACTAAAATCACCGGCACACCAATAATATTCACCAAGGCCACAAAGAACTCGAGCATTCGTTCTTGCCCTTCTTTTTGCTTACGGCCTAAACGCTGAATTTCATCAATCACTAACACGCCAATAGCATATTGATTAGCGACTTGCCCCATAAATGACAACAGCACCTCAGTACTATGGCGTTTGTAACCGTATCTCTCAGTGAGATCAGTATTGAGATGTTTATCTACCTCTTTAAAGAAGTTTAAGCAGAGACTTTTTAATGACCCATCCACAGGGCATTCAATACGCAAATAGGTGAGTTGGTAAGTGTTATATTGTTCGTGATAGATCGCTTGCGGGTAGGTGGCCAGTATTCGTAGCACACTGGAGCTTTTACCACATCCAGAGCAACCAATAAGTGATAAACAACGTGCCGTTGAGGGCGCTTCGGCAAAACGAAAGCTACTGATGTCTCCCGTCATCAGACGCTCGTAGCCATTTTGTAAGTGTTGTTGTAGCTGGCCAGTAGCGATGTTTCTGGCAACATAGCCACCGCGGATCATCAGCGCTATTTTTTCTTCTAACGCCACATGCATCGAAAGCGGCTGAAAGAAGTCATCAAGCAAGCCACATAATTCATGAGCACGCTGCCTTGCATCTAAATAACCGGCTGCGGGATTGTATTTTACCTTACCCTCCAGTTTAGTTTTTAGCTCTTCTATTTTGCTCACTCTTGGCAACGCCTCTATAAACGGATTGCCTTTGTAGCGCTCAATCTCAGACTCCTGATACATCGCGCGGAAGATGTTGGGTGGTAAAGTCATACGTCGTCATCCTCCCCAAACAGTTGATCTGAAAAGTCAGGAAAGTCCAAATCATCATCCGGTTCAGAGAGGTAATGCACTTGAGCCGATTTGCTGGTATCAATTTCTACTGGCTTATGGGCACGTGCTTTACGTTCTTTGGCTTTTTCTTCAGCTCGATTATCACGAATATCGCGAATACGCTCAGCATCCGACAAACCAATATGTTTTGGTGCGGCCTTTTCAGCCTGCTTAACCACATCGATCACTTGACGTTCCAGAGCACGCTTTTGCTGATCAGCTATCAGTTTTGCATCAGCATGAGTGTGTTTTAACTCATCACTTTGCTGCCATACATCCCAGAAGCTCGCTCCGGAAAACTGCCTTGAACGTGTGGCTAACTTGCACACAAAGTAATCGCTGCTGTTAGGACCGCAGTAAATATAGATATGATCTGCTATCGCCAGA
Source organism: Pseudoalteromonas sp. AWH4_217 (assembly GCF_056161105.1). NCBI lineage: Bacteria > Pseudomonadati > Pseudomonadota > Gammaproteobacteria > Alteromonadales > Pseudoalteromonadaceae > Pseudoalteromonas > Pseudoalteromonas sp. AWH4_217. The sequence goes on from NZ_JBSWYM010000037.1 coordinate 11,778, forward strand.
TCATATGCCACTTCTACACTCTTGGGTCGTTTAACGTCTTTCCCCCGATGCATCCAGCCCAACTTCAAAAGCTCAGCGCTGGTGTAATACAAACCAAATATACAAGCACCTGACTCGGATATGGTCGCGCGGGCTCTCGGCATCAGTGCTACACGGAGATGCTCTGCCTCAGGCTTTCTCAAACGGCCAGTACGATGTTGCAGGCCCCAATTCCAGATGGCCAACGGGTTATTTTGCAAGTCCGTTGGCATATCTGCGGCTTTATCATAGCTTTCAATTACGTGATATTGGTTGTGATAAAGTACTGACGCTAAAATAATCTTGGTAAACTCTTGAATCGTAAGCTTGGCATCCAAACGATAATCCCGGTCTCCATGCTTTTTGGTCTTGGTGCCTGTGACCACACCTGGTGCGAACGGCTTGAATGCTTGCTGAAAAGTATTAAATGCTCTTTCGACGATGCCTTTTGCCTCGCTTCTAAAAGGGGGTGTATTTTCAAGACGAACGCCAAAACCCTTTTCCAGGCATTCAATTTGATGCCCCATTAGCTCGCCTCTGTCAGCCAGCAATGCGGTAGGTAGGCCTATACAAGGCCATTGCTCTGGTGATACATCAAAGCCAAACTCGCGGCAATAATCTGTTTTATCAGTCGCAGCCATATGAAGTGCTTGAATGGCGGCTGCATACGAAGGGTTTTCAAAGCCGACATAAAACCCCGCCACCATGCGACTGAATACATCGATTACCATGTAAATTACTGGGCGACCAACGATATTGCTTCGTTGGGAGTCAGACACAAGGTAAATATCTGCAATTGTTGCGTCAATCTCGTAGCGCATTCCCGGGCCTAAAACATCTGCAACGGCGGTACCTGTTAAAGGCCGTATGTCTTTTTGCAGTTTGATCTTTCCGGCCTGAGCCTCAATTTTTTCTACCTGGCGATATTCGCGTTTGTAAAAGTGTTCCATTTGCCAATAAGTTGGTAATTCCTGTTCCGGAAGGTCGGGAAAGTACTGCTGATAAATATCTTTTAGTCGATTGTGGGCATATCTGAAGGACTTACTTTTATCAGTCAGAACATGGCGTTCAATGGCAATACGAAACAGTTTTTCAGTAAAGTCATCAATCAGGGCACCGGTACCTTTCATATACTTACGAGGCCTGCCTAACTTTGTTGTTGTGGCCCGGCGCTTTTTGCCCTTTGCCCCTGAGTTTTTATAATCCGGTAACAGTGCATTGGGGATCTGGCCTCGCTGCCAGTAGCGACGTGCAAAACGATAGATTGTCTGCTTAGTCTTGCCCGTATCTACCATTACCTGATGAACCACTTTGCCACGCGCTTTAGGCTCGTAGAAGTCTTCAAGCTCTACCAAGGGCTTAATTGCCGCATAGTTCTCATCGCGTTTTACCTGTGCTGTAGAACCGGATTCTGGTATGACAGCAATGATGTCACTATATGGGTCCGCCGCACGTTTTAATACTTCATTCTGAAAGCCTTGCTCCAATTCAGCCAATTCAACGAACTCAGGGAAGGCCTTATCATCATGGACTTTGATCCAAATAGCGTAGTACTCAAACACCACTAGTATGCGATACAAGGTCTGTTCGTATTGCAACACTTCATTGATTTGAAACACGAAACACCTCCTGAATTTGCTCAACATTACCTAATCGGAGTTGACCCACCTGAAGCTTTTGTACTGGCGTAAAAATGTCGAAGGTAAAGTAACGATCAGCCAGCAAAGCTCTTATTTCAAACAACGATTCTCCTAAGTCTAGTCCATAAGCGGCATCAATCTCTTTGCAGGCATTTATAAGCGTTTTAGCTGGATGTTTTGCAAAGTAATCGGCATAGAATCTGGCTTGCTCAATGGCTGAGTCTTCAGCTTCTTCATGCTGGCCTTGCAATGGATAAATCCACTCAACATTCGCCTTAACCACTTTGGGGATCTCTTGCTCAGTGACTATTTGCCATGGGATCTGCTTTTCAAGCCAAAAGCGCTTTTCGAGCTCGAGTATTTCTATTTTTCGCTGATCTTCAAATGAGCTGACGTATTTGGCCTGCAGCGCAAAGTAGGGAAGATCTCTTGAGGTTGTTTCAACAAAGAAGTCACTTGAAAGGTATTGGTCAACACCACGAACATTTGGGTGTTTGATACCCGCAGATTCCGCTAACTCAAGCGTTATCTCACGCTCTAAAGGGAACTGCTCTTTGACTTGCAGCACATCCTGCCGCCACTCAAGCAAATAGAACACGGATAGTTCAAGATCGGATAATAAATGATGAGTGCGTTTTGATTTATAACCAAAAACCCGATGTACACGGCCGTCTGAAGGTGCATCGTAAACAGTCAACCAAGGCTTGTAATCTTGATTGTCACCGGCACCGCGTCCTTCTTTGATCCACTTACGATATTGAGCCTCAGTATGGCCAATCTTCCTAGACATAATATACCGCTATAACTGATTGAAATTTCAGCATAGCTAGAGTGAAAGTGTGATGCAAATTTATTCATTGATGGAATCACTGTGAGCGCTCAATTGCAGCGAAACATCAACTAATTCTAGCCAGAATGAAATTTACCGTTGCCCTACTGAACCCTCATAAGTTTATCTCGACCACTGCCTTCGCCAAAAGGCACAATGCAGCAATCAGTAACGATCCGCCCCGGCAAGCAGACTCGATACAACGTCCCTTAGCAATTAACCTACACGCCTCATCAGCTCCTTTTTTACTCATGACACCACTAACTTCAATCTTGCCTTTATCTCGTAATTTCATATGAAGACACCTTAAAAATTCATTTAATGGACACAAGCCACTCTAGCAGAGTCGGAAAGATGAATTTGCTGTACAGCAAAACCTTAAAAGACCACACAACAAAGAGGTTCCTCGGTGGAAAATACCGCTAAGAAATACACTTTCCAGCTCTTGGCTTGATGACATCATTATTCGTAATTGGAGCAGGGAAGTATTTTAACCTGGGTTAAAAAAATAGAGTGGAACCAATAATGTAATTGAATGTATGCTCTAAGTCAGAAGCTTAAATTTTAAGGAAAAAGTATCATGCGCTTACCTTCAACTTATGCTCTGGATAAAGAATCGATAAAACTCAACGCTTATAGGCTATTGTGCCATTTTTATGCAAATAAGGAGATTGCTAGGCGTGTCGACCCAGATAATAGAGATGACCCGTTCGCAAAGCTGGAAGATAGCTACTTTCATCGAGAAATGAGCAAGCTACTTATAGATATAGCGATATCTCTGAGAATATTAGATGACCAAATGTCTAAAGCAGATGAAGTGTCAGATGAGGTTATCGCATATAACAAAAGAAAGGCTGAAGTTAACCGAAAGCATAGCTGTATGATGTTTGACGATATGCCGTTAAGGGAAGTTTGCAACAAGATAATCCACGCTGAAATCGTCGAGCCACACTTTGCTGAGTCTGATGATGGGACTCACAAAATAGATAGCTTCAATTGGCTTGGTTGGTCAGAGTCTATGGAACGATCAGGTGATACAGACATACCAAAACCAGAGCCAATAAAATGGAAATACCTAACTAGAAAAATAAGACTTGGCGGTAGAAAAGGTAAAAAAGAGTGGTGGCTTTTATTAGAAGTACCCATATTCGTAACTGCCATTATGGAGCTTTTAGAAAAATGAGCCAAGTACACAGGTTATCGCTGTGTACTCAACTCTATCAGTATGAAACTTTATTACTTAGGATGATACTTTAATACTTAGTATGAATCTTTATTCCTAAGCCACATGACAATCAGTTCAATCAACCCAACTTACTCTACCGTCACTGACTTAGCCAGGTTACGTGGCTGGTCGACGTCGGTGCCTTTGATCACGGCAACGTAGTACGACAGTAGCTGTAGCGGGATTGTATAGACAACTGGGGCAATGATGTCTTCAACGTGATTGACGTTCATGACACGCATGGTGTCGTCTGATGCGAAGTTGGAGTCTTTGTCGGCGAAGACGTAGATGATACCGCCGCGGGCGCGGACTTCTTCGACGTTTGACTTCAGCTTTTCAAGCAGCTCGTTGTTTGGCGCGACGACGATGATTGGCATGTCGGCGTCGATCAGGGCCAGTGGGCCGTGCTTTAGCTCGCCTGCGGCGTAGGCTTCGGCATGAATGTACGAAATTTCTTTAAGCTTCAGTGCGCCTTCCATTGCAATTGGGTACTGTGAACCACGGCCCAGGAACAATGAGTGGTGCTTGTCGGCGAATTCTTCTGCCAGCGCTTCGATGCCTTCGGCCATGTTCAGTGACTCTTCCAGTTTGTTTGGCAGGGTCTTGATGGCGTTAACAATTGTGCTCTGGTCGCGGCCTTTTTCCTGTGCGATTGACGCAGTTAGCATCAATAAGCCGACCAATTGCGTGGTAAACGCTTTGGTTGACGCTACGCCAATTTCAGCACCTGCTTTGGTCATAAAGGCCAGGTCGGATTCGCGTACCAGTGATGAGCCCGGCACGTTACAAATGGTCATAGAGGCCATGTAACCCTGCTCTTTCGCCAGGCGCAGTGCCGCCAGGGTATCGGCGGTTTCGCCAGATTGAGAAATGGTTACAAGTAAGCTGTTTTCGTGTACGAACGACTCACGGTAACGGAATTCAGAGGCAATTTCGACATTACAGCTTACGCCTGCGTATTGCTCTAACCAGTAACGCGCCACCATGCCGGAGTGGTAAGACGTACCACAGGCAATGATCTGAACGTGTTTAACGTCTTTAAAAATCTGGTTGGCCTGGTCGCCAAATGCATCTACCGACACTTTGTCGCCATCTAAACGACCTTCCAGCGTATTGCGCACGGCCATTGGCTGCTCGTAGATCTCTTTAAGCATATAGTGACGGTATTCGCCTTTGCCAGATACATCCTGAGAAATGTTTGATTCGACCACTTCACGCTCAACCGGCTCGCCGTTGATGTCGTAAATTTCAACCGTATCGCGGGTGATGCGTGCCACATCGCCTTCTTCTAAGAAGATAAAGTTACGTGTTACCGCAAGCAGAGCCAGCTGATCAGACGCGATAAAGTTTTCGCCAAGACCTAAGCCGATAACCAGCGGGCTGCCAGAACGTGCAACGATGATTTCGTTGTCGTTGGCTTTGTCGAATACCACAGTACCGTAGGCGCCTTCGAGCTGTTTAACTGCGGCTTTAACCGAGTCCAGCAGAGAGTCATGCTGCTGACGTAGTTGGTGGATCAGGTGAACCATGACTTCGGTGTCTGTGTCAGACAAAAAGGTATAGCCATCGTCTTTTAGCACTGCACGTAGCGACTCGTGGTTCTCGATGATGCCGTTATGAACCAGCGCGATTTCGTTATTTGAAATGTGTGGGTGAGCATTCACTTCGGTTACACCACCATGTGTAGCCCAGCGAGTGTGCGCAATACCTGTGTGTCCGCTGACACCGGACTCGGCTACGGCCGCTTCCAGGTTGGCCACTTTACCCACTGCCTTGACCGTATTCAGGGTACCAGCCTCGCTTAAAGCGACACCCGCTGAATCGTATCCACGGTATTCAAGACGTTTTAGACCTTCGATCAATATACGGTTAACAGGACGTTCTGCTACCGCACCAACTATACCACACATAAATTCTCCATTATTTGCACGTTGTGTGTTGTTACTCTACCTCTGCACAGATCAACTGCACGCCACGGGCCTCGATCGCCTGGCGCAAGTCTGCGGCCAGGTTGTTGTCGGTGATCAAGGTCGTGACCTGATCCCAGGGCAATTCTAAATTCGGTATTCTGCGGCCGATCTTTTCAGATTCGACCAGTACAACCACGTCACGAGCCGCTTCGGCCATGACTTGGCTGAGTCCCACCAGCTCATTGAACGTGGTGGTGCCCCTTGCCACATCAATGCCGTCGGCACCGATGAACAAGGTATCAAAATCGTAAGAGCGTAAAACCTGCTCGGCAACCTGCCCCTGAAACGACTCCGAATGCGGGTCCCAGGTGCCACCGGTCATCAATAAGGTCGGCTCGTTTTCCAGTGCCAACAAGCGGTTGGCAATATTTATGGCATTGGTCATCACCACCAGCCCGCGCTTTTGCGCCAGCTCTGGGATCATGGCAGCGGTAGTACGGCCGCTGTCGATGATAATGCGATGGTGATCTTTTATCAGCGCGGCGGCGGCTTTGGCAATGGCCACTTTGCGTAGCGTATCGCGCTCATCATTGCCTTTGGCAACAATTTCTTGCGGCAGTGCCACAGCGCCACCATAGCGGCGTAATAACAGGCCGCTTTTTTCCAATGCGGTTAAATCCTTTCGAATCGTAACTTCTGATGTGGCAAATTCACTGGCTAAGGCTTCCACACTCACTTCGCCTTGCTCGTTTACCATGGCAAGAATTGTATGTCTGCGTTGCTGTGTATTGCGTTTTGTCATCGTAGTTTTATATTTAGTTATAAGTTTCGTTTCGAACGTTACGAGATTATAGTCGGAACTTACGGTTCGAAACAAGTTAAATTTTGAGCATGGCTTTTTTATTGTGGAAGTGCCCTTTTTTAGTTGGGTTGTTAAAGACGAGGATAGTGGAGGAAACGGACTGGATGACAGCAAAAAGGTCGGGTGACGGGAGCTGCTCGCCTTCGGCTTTGTGGCCGTTTTTGGTACCTGACGGCACTATTATGGTTCCCGGCTCGGGGGCCGGGATGACGGAGGATAGAACCGGGATGACGGAGGATAGAACCGGGATGACGGAAGGAGCTGGGTGACGGAAGGAGAAACTGGGTGACAAAGGGAGAATAGGCATAAACTGGCATCCTCCACTCGTCATCCCGCACTTGATGCGGGATCTACTCGCCTTCGGCTTCGTGGCTGTTTTTTGGCACCTGACGGCGCTTTTATGGTTCCCGGTTCGGGGGCCGGGATGACGGAGAAAGGAGCTGGGTGACGAAGGGAGAACAGGCATAAACTGGCATCCTCCACTCGTCATCCCGCACTTGATGCGGGATCTACTCGCCTTCGGCTTCGTGGCTGTT
>NZ_JBSWYM010000038.1:0-14969 GCF_056161105.1 Pseudoalteromonas sp. AWH4_217
AAGCCTGCGACATTCATATCAGCCAAATGCCCACACGGTCATCCCGGCCAACGAGCCGGGATCTACTAACCGGCACCACCGTAAGCCTGCGCTATTCACATCAACCAAATGCCCACACCGTACCCAATAATAAAACGACTCAGGCATCTAAACCAATATGTAATCAAAAGTTGAGCAATTGTTTTGAAATCGCTAACAACAACGGACAAAAAGCTACTCAATCAGACAAAAGTGTTGTAAATTATTCATGCGTCTGCACCAAATGATGGTCCACCTGATTACGGTCTAACTGATAGCCATTTAACTCGTAATCGTCTAACTCTTAACCGTCAAAAGAAGGGCAGGCACACAACAAGAACAGTTTTAAAGTGTCGCGCAAAGGAAGTTGTAATCGCCGAACAACAGGAAAGGAGCCGAAGAGCACTCGGGCACTAAACCTTTCCCACTGCATCACCTCCTTACCAGCTACACCATAGAGCAAACGGGTGAGTGATGTCAGACTCTACATTAGAATATTACAGCCGCAATGCCGTCAGCTTTGCCGAGGCAACTTTTGCTGTCAATATGCAGCCACTGTACGACGAGTTTTTACCCGCCTTACCCGAAGGCGGTAAGATCCTCGATGCCGGCTGCGGCTCTGGCCGCGACGCACTGGCGTTTAAAAGCCTCGGCTACCGGGTCGATGCCTTCGACGCCTGCGCAGAGCTTGCCAACATCGCCAGCTTCCATCTGGAACAACCCGTCGGCTGCTTCAGCTTTGATGAACTCAGAGCAACCAACACCTTTGATGCCATCTGGTGCTGCGCCAGCCTGCTGCATGTGCCAAAGGCACAGCTGCCAGACGTATTCCAGCGCCTGCAAAATGCACTCAAGTCAAACGGCATCATCTACATCTCATTCAAATACGGCGAGGGCGAACGCACCGCGGACGGCCGCGCATTCACCGACCTTACAGAGCAAAGCCTGAACACCTTACTTGCCCAAAACACCGGCCTTACAGCTTACAAAACCTGGCAAACCGGCGACCAACGCCCCGGCCGCGAACACGAGCGCTGGCTTAATGCGTTGTTGGAAAGGGTGGGTGGTGAATAGTTTTAGCCAAAACACCGTATTGCAAAGTAGTGCGCGTCAGCTGACGGCGGGTGGCACCGATCCCTTATTGCCAAAACTCGTGCATGCCATTAACCATGCCGACGAAATTGAAATCACAGTATCCTTTATCCAGCCTAGCGGGCTTGCGCTGTTGTTTGACCCGCTACTGGAGGCACTGCGCAGTGGTGCGCAGCTCAGGTTGCTTACTTCTGATTATCTTGACATTACCAGCCCGGTGGCATTACGCGAATTAATGACACTGGTTGAGCGAGGCGCAGACATTCGCATTTATGAAAGTGACAAACATCAAAGCTTTCATATGAAGTCGTACATTTTTGTTAAAACGCAGCAAAACAGCGCTGAAATTGCAGCAGGCTGCGCCTTTATTGGTTCAAACAATATTAGTAAAAGTGCACTGACTACAGGGCTGGAATGGTGTTTTCGCCATGACTACACCCATCCGCCAGGCAGCAAGGGAGCCTGCGAATTCAATCATGTTCGCCGGGTATTTGCCGAGCTGTTTGCTCATAACAAGGTTAAAACACTCAGCCATAGCTGGATTGATACCTATATACAAAGACGAAAAGCGCCGCAGTTTATTGTCGCCGGTGAAGCGGAAGATGCCAGCGATGCAGAGCCCGTAACACCGCGCGCTGACCAACAATTGGCACTGGATGCGCTGGCAGAAACGCGCCGCCAGGGCTTTAAACGGGGCCTGGTGGTGCTCGCAACTGGTATGGGTAAAACCTGGCTTTCGGTATTTGATGCACAACAAATGCGGGCAAAGCGTATTTTGTTTGTGGCCCATCGCGAGGAGATCCTGACTCAGGCCCAGCGCACCTTTGCGCGATTATTACAATGTAAAACCGGACTATACACGGGTAAAAAGAAAGACTCGGATGCCGATTGCCTTTTTGCCTCAGTCCAGACGTTAGGGCAAGCCCGTCATTTGCAGCGCTTTGCGCGGGGTCATTTTGACTATATCGTGGTGGATGAATTTCACCACGCCAGTGCCCGGGTTTACCGCGCATTACTCAACCACTTTACCCCTCAGTTCTTGCTGGGTTTAACCGCCACGCCGGAGCGTACCGATCAGGCCGATATACTCGGACTGTGCGACAACAACCTGGTGTTCGAACGCAACCTCACACAGGGAATAGATAACGGCACACTGGTGCCATTTCAGTATTATGGCATTTGGGATCAGGACGTTGACTACAGCGCAATTCCCTGGCGCAATGGCCGGTTCGACCCGGATGCGCTGGAAAACCAGTTTGCGACCGCCAAGCGGGCGGCACATGCATTAGAAGAGTGGCAAGCGCGCAAGCAACAACGCACGCTGGCCTTTTGTATTTCTAAACGCCATGCCGAGCACATGGCCGGTTACTTTAATAATGCTGGAGTTAAGGCGCTGGCAGTATACAGCGACTCCCAGGTACGCCGTAATGATGCGCTCGAACAGCTTGAGCAAGGGCAAATTGAGATTCTATTCTCAGTGGACTTATTTAACGAAGGCACCGACCTACCCAGCATTGATACCGTACTGATGCTGCGGCCCAGCGATTCCAAGATTCTATTTTTACAGCAGCTTGGCCGGGGATTACGCACTTGTGAAGGCAAAACCCACCTTACCGTGCTGGATTTTATCGGCAACCATCATAGCTTTTTAAATAAGCCGTCGGCGCTGCTTAACGCGCAGGGCGCAAAGGGCGTGACACAAGCACTGAAAGCTCCCAAATTGCCCGAAGGGTGCTTTATCAACTTCGATTTAGAGATCACCGACTTCTGGCAGCAACTGGCCAAAATACAACGCACCACAGCACTGGAAGACTATGAGCATCTGGCGCAGCTGCTTGGGCATAACCCAAGTGCAAGCGAGTTCTATCGCCACTACGGTGACCTGAAAAAAGTCAATAAACAACATGGCAGCTGGTTTGCGATGCTGGCCGATATCGGTGACGGAATTAACCCAGACTGGTTAGCACCATACGCAGACTTTCTGTTTAATGCCATACAGCAAACCAGTATGACCAAATGCTTTAAGGCCATTTTGCTGCAAGCGTTTATACAACTCGACGGCTTCAGGGCCGCACCACCCCTGAGCGAACTGGCCAAAATCAGTGCAACAATTTTAGCACGCTATCCGCACCTTAAAGCACATGATTTGCCAGAATCAAAACGAACGCTGGAACCAGACAGCCAGGCCTGGTTCGGCTACTGGCTGGGCAATCCCATAGAAGCCTTTACCGGGCTAAAGAAAGCCAAACAAGGCACAACCTGGTTTAAGGTCGTAAAAAACGGCGAAGGTCTGCAAGCTGCGCGGCTAGTTGGGAACGTACACTCTGGCCAGCTACCGGAGCAGGATATCGACAAGCTGGCCGACTGTGTTGCAGAGCTTATTGAACTCAGACTAGCTGAATACACACAGCGCATTGAAAACAAGCGTATTTCAGAGCTGCAAGCAGCAAGCCCTGAGCCGGAACAAGCCTCTGACGAAAAAGAGCCCGGCATACCAGAGCAGCAAAGCGAACCCGACAGCACCAATGTGGTTAAGCTACCGTATTTCCCCAATCTGAAAATTGCCTGCGGCCACTTTAAAACGGGTGACGACAGCGACATGACATGGCGCCCGGCACCTGACCGTGCTGGCAGGGTAGACCCGGACAAGCACTTTCTGGCACACGCCAGCGGCAACTCAATGAACGGCGGTAAAAACCCCATTCTGGACGGTGATTTACTGTTACTGGAGCGCATCAGCAGCGACAACGCCGGTTCAATCACAGGCACTACTATTGCCATTGAACGATTTGATGAATCGGGCGACGCCCAGTTTTTACTGCGCGACGTGCAAAAAGAATATAACGAACAGGGCGAAGCCAGATACCTGCTGGTCGCCCGCAACCCAGATTACGAAACCATTATCGCGGACGAGAGTTTAGTGACGTTTGCGCGGTTGAAGTAGTGCAATCGCCTAACGATTTTGCGTTGAGGACCTGTTTCAGCAATCTAATCTCTTTCGGCACCTGTTATCCATTCTAGAAAGTTATCCAGACTTCTAAAAACTTTGAAGACCTTGTCTTCGACCGATTCCGCTTTGTTTGTAAGCCATGTGTATGCCTCTTTTTTATAACCGTCTCCGTCAAAAACGATTGCTAGATACTTTTCTGATGTTCCAAGCATTGATTCAAAGAAAAAAGGGAACTTTTGATCTACCGAGCCAGAGCTTTCTTGCCTATGCGCTTCCACTCTAATTAGCCCGTATTGAGCTGAGTTTATTAGGAATGAGCTTTGGCGGTCATTACCATACATGTCTTTGTAAGTTTGTCTTGTACAAAATGAGTTGGGTTCAAGGTTTTCATCTAGGCTAATTGAGAAACCAGAATCAATTAATGCCGTCTCCAGCTCTTTGCAAAATCGTCGGTTAGATTCTTGGGGAGTAGCAGAGTCTTTAACTGTAGGCGAGGCCTCTGCAAAAAGTGACATTTGAGATCCCATAATCACATCCTTATTAGAAAATTCATATTTTGTGTGCTTTTTGTACTCCAATTTCGTGTCATATGTCAAAGATTAAGCAAAGCTCTTTGATATGGAACATATTGTGGTTATAAAACCTGAGCTCTGAATTCACCCCACTGCCAATTTCCCCGCCTCATGCCAGATATCATTCGGCATGGGGTGGTGTAATTTCCAGGTGATATCCATAGGTTGGCTACCTTGGTGCTGAACATAGCTGACCTCGCCAAAATTGACAAACCCCATGGTTCTGCCATTTTCGTCGGTGTTTTGTTCGCGAACAAACAAAAATAGCTGCTTTCCTTTTTGTTTGTGCTCGATATAACTTAATCCCTTACCGCGCTCCGGGCGGGCGGTGTTCTGGCTTTGCCAGTGGAAAAGGGTAGGGCTGATGGCGTAATCGTTATACAGAGTCGTTGGTGAGTAAACTTTCTCGCACTTATTTAAAGTGACAAACAAAATCTCAATATTCAGAGACTTGAACTCTTTCACGCCTTCCCTTGCTGATGAGCGTTTTTCAAACGTGTGTTCGCCCATAGCTGCGAAGATCTGCTCGCGGGTATACCGGCTGTGCAGTTGCAAAGCCTTGTTTGGTAAAGACGACAATGGCTGTTCTATGTGTTCAACACGATTGAGCAAGATGGCCAATACGTCTCTGAGCTCGGCTGTTAGAATGGGATGAGCCAATGCTTTTAGACTTGCTGCCACAGACTTTGAGTTTGCCTGATTCTGTGGCGTTTCCCAAAAGTTGTAAAACGCCATCATAGCCATCGCATCTTTTGTTTTGCTATCAAACAGAGTGATTTGCGACATATCAAAGTGATTGTCGCACAAAGCACGCAAAAAGCTCAGATAGGTAAGTGAGTTACATGCCAGCAGTTGGGTATTGATTGCCCGGTTATAAGCCTTAATAAGCGATAACTCACGCTCGACCAGTTCAGGTCGAGTGAGGCTATGCCAACGGCTGACTCCAGATTGTGTTGGCTTATAGAGATCTTCAAGCGTGACGCTGGGGTTCACTTTTAGAAAATTAGCCAGGGTCAATGGCAGGTTGGTATCTTGTGCAAAGCGATTAACTAAGGCTCTGAGCCTGTTTAAGTCATTCGTTGCCTTACGAATATTATCGAGAATAACTTCTTTGCTTTGTTTTTGTAGCTCAATGCGACAACCGAGCGGTAAATGCGGGAATCCGTCTTTAATCTCATGGCCAATCGCCGTGTTCGTTTTGCCAACCAGGGCTCTGAACTTGGCGGCAAAGTCATATTCTGGCCTAGCATTGCCAACAAAATCGAGCACGGTGCAGCATTCTTTTTCGTTATTACTCAGGCGTAAACCCCGTCCCAGTTGTTGTAAAAACAGCGTGAGACTTTCTGTTGGACGCAGGAACAGCAGCGTATCAACTTCTGGAATATCGACACCTTCGTTAAAGATATCGACCACACACAAAATATTGATGTCACCGTTTCGTAAATCGGTTTGCATTTTGTGTCTTTCTTGGGTGTTATCACTGGTTAAAACATTTGCATTTATGCCATTTAAATTGAATTGCTTTGCCATAAAATCGGCGTGCACTTTACTCACACAAAACGCCAGCGCTTTGATTTTATGCACATCGACGAGGATATCCTGCATATTTGCGATAATCTTACGCGCTCTTTGGTCGTTATACGTATAAAGGTGTGTGAGTGCGGCTATTTCATAACGGCCTTGTTTCCAGGGAATGGTGCGCAAGTCAGTGTCATCATCCACCGCAAAGTAATGAAAAGGGCATAAATGTCGTTGGTTTATGGCCTCTGGCAATCGTAGTTCTGCTGCAATTACTCCACCAAAATCATTAAGTATATTGCCACCATCTTGTCGCTCTGGAGTGGCCGTGAGTCCCAGCAATATATGCGGTTTAAAGTGCGCTAAAATATCGCGGTAGCTACGTGCTGTAATATGGTGCACTTCGTCGATAACGATGTAGTCAAAGTAATCGGCCGTCAGGTTTAGGGAATCTAGCTGGTTGTTGAGTGTTTGTACCGATGCAAACAGCTGTCGATAGTGATCTGGCTTGTGGTTGCCCACCCAAAGCTCGCCAAACTGGTTGTCTTTTAAAACGGCTCTGAAGGCGCCTCGGGCTTGTTTTAATATTTCTTCGCGATGGGCCACAAAGAGTATGTTGGCATTCGGTTTGTCTTTAATAAATCGCTGAAAGTCGAAAGCGGAAATGAGTGTTTTACCTGTGCCGGTTGCCGCCACCACCAGATTTTTAGTGCGGCTGTGAAGCGTTCGCTCAGCACTGAGTTTATCAAGTATGGTGCGCTGGTGGGGCTTAGGTGCCAAGTCAAAATAATACTGGCTGCTGGTATCACTGATCTGATCTTTGTTGCCTGACAGAGCGGTTTTAAGTTTCTGCTTGCAGGTTTCCTGGCCTGTATATAACTCAAATTCGTCGGATTCCCAGTAGGTTTCAAACGTGCTGAGTGACTTTTTAATTATGTGCGGAATTTCCTGGTTGGTGATCTTCAGGTTCCACTCAAGCCCGTTTGACAGCGCTGAGTAAGAGAGGTTGGATGAACCAATATACCCAGTATGAAAACCGTTGTTACGCAAAAATAAATAGGACTTGGCGTGAAGTCTTTCCTGGCGCGTGTTATAGCTGATTTTAACTTCGGTGTTTGGTAAAGCTGCCAGAAAGTCGATTGCACGCTGATCTGTTGCCCCCATATATGAGGTGGTAATGATCTTTAACTGTTTGCCGCTACGGGTGAAGTCATGTAATACATCTTTGAATATGCGGATCCCTGTCCAGCGTATAAAAGAGACCAGCCAGTATATTGTGTCTGCTGATTGTATTTCTCGCTTTAGCTCGCTTTCTAAAGATAAACCGGCATTGGCGCCAGAGAATAACTCACTTTGCGTCAGTCCTGTTTGGGGAAAGATGGCATCGCTATATTGTTCCAAGTCTGCCGCTAAGGGGTTACGTTTGTCGAACAGTGCCGTGAGTATTCTCCCCTTTGTATCAACTAAGTTCTCCTCAATACAGTGCGCCTCACTTAGTTGATCTTTAAGCCAGAAAACAAACTTATTAGCCAGTTGGATCTGTTGCTCCAAGCGATTTTTGTCCCCTGTGGGGATACTGTCGATAGCAAGCTGCATCAGCTTTGACATGAAACGTGATAACCAGATGGCCGCTTCGCCGCTTTCTAACTGACGTTCGCCGACATAAAAGCGCTCTCGGTCAAGTTGCTGCTCTACTACCTGAGTGATCAATTGTTCGTAAATTCCAAACTGCTGCACGGGCTATCCTTATTGTTTTTTTATGTGCTTGAAACCCAGTTAGTTTAAAGGCTTTATGTAGTTGGATAAAGAGCTTAAGTTAGTTTTGAAAGCAATTTCAGTAACTCTTTATTCATATTTATGCAGCAAAAATTAAATCTGCTCACTTTACCATCAGTTTGGGTAGCAAATTACCCGCTTACTAAACTCTAAAAATAAGTAAAAGGATTAAGAAATGAAAAAGCTGATTATTGCTGCGGCATTGAGTACGTGTGCGTTTTCTTCTGTAGCAGCAGAGGTAGTACTGGATAACGTAGGCGTCTATGCAAATAGTTCTGTAAAGCTGGATGTATGGGCGAGTGCTTACAATGCATATGGTTACTGCCACGTAAATGGTTTTGACGATGCTGTGCGTTTTACCACTAAGTGTGGTGAAGATGAGTCTACTTTTGCCCGTTATGCTGGTGGCACTAAGTGGGTGCAAAAAGACAGCGGCTCAAAAAATCAGTGTTATGCACTGCTTGATACAGTGACTTGTGTTAACTACTAATAGCTGCGCTTTTGGTGGCATTGCCCGCCAGCTGAATTTTAGTCACACTTTTTAAGTGGATATTGGGCCGTGTTTGCGGCCTTTTTTAGGCCTCTTGTTATCCTCCGTTTTACTACTTGTTTTGAGTTTGGTCCTGTCCCCGGTTGATATAAGACCAAAATCTAATATCGGCAGGCTTTTTCATGTACCTGTAATGTGGTTATATTGTAACCTCATGTAATTGAGGTGGCATCAGCTTTGTGAAACCATAGCGTGTATAGCGAGCAGGATGCAAATTAAGCCAAACACTGTGTATGTCATTTCATCAACCATGAATTTATTCATCACGGTAACTGTTATATCGATTTTTTGGAGGTTAAGGATGCAGATTAAATTGAATAAAAAAGTCATCAAAAAACTGGATGACTCTGAGCTGGGTGAACCCGCGACTAAGCTAATTGCGGGTGGCCTGGTCAGCTCAATGTACACCATGTTGAAAACAGGTGTGTGTTAATTCCTGTCTCATGTGAACCATCTGTATTCAGATGGCCTTTTTAGCAATGTCAGGCTCCCTGTGTGGCATTGCTCTTTTTTCTGTTTTTAATGTTCACAAGGTTATACAAGGCTAGCCATCTTTATTGCTGCATAAGTGCATACTTAATGACCGAATAGACGCTTTTTTTGTATAACAGCTGTTATTTAATGGTTAATGCCTTTACCTTCGCGCTGCTGGGCGGTATAACACTCTAAACTTATGCAAAAACAAATTTCTATGTCTATTCAGTTGATTAAAAAGGCTGTTAAAGCCCTCTCGGCAAATAGTGAGCTCCAACCAGATATTCTTTACATTGAAGGATATTTAATGGGGCTGGGTGTTGCTTTGCAACCTCCTTTGCCAAGTGAATGGCTAGAGCACTTATTTGGTCACTATGAGCTCGACAATACGAAACCTTTGGAAGCCGTTATGGACTTTCAGGCTATTTGTATGCGCAAAATGATGCGAGACGAAAACGCCTTACCCAAGTCCTGTGTATTGTCTAAATCTGATCCGAAAGAAAGTTTACAGGCGGGAAAGCCTCTGCCGCTTTATTGCATGGGTATGCTGCGCTCGCTGACCTGGATTAATATGGAGCATATTAATGCGGAACAGCGCCAGCAGTTACAATGGCTCAAAGAGGTACTGCGGGGCTTCACCAGTTATGATAAGGCCAAAAAAGAGTTTGATGATGGCGAGAGCGACTTTGAAAAAGTGCTAATCAAGCAGCGTCGAATGATCCCAACCTATGTTGCAAACACCGCTTATGCGATGCGCTTTGCCGACGATATGGTCGAAGTATTGGGCGAATATGGCATTACCGATGAGGAAATGCTGGAGCAGGCCAACGAAGTATTCAATGAGATGCTGGCAGAAGTATTGGACCGTGACGATGAGGCTGCGATTGCAGAGTTTGATGGTCTGGTTGAAAAGTTTGAGGCCAATATGATCACCCCGGATTTCGTGACCGAAAACATGGGGGTATTCTGGAAAATGCACGAAACCCGGCCCTATATGATGTTACGGGCTAAGCGGGCACATTTAAATTTGTCTTACGGGCATGCAGCTAAGGCTGCAAAAGAGCTTCAGGATTTATTGCAACTCAACCCAAATGATAACCAGGGAAATCGCTATTTATTACTCAATTGCCTGATTGTGATGAAAGACTGGGCACAGCTTAGAGACTATCTTGGCCAGTTCAGTGAATGCTCTACCTTTACTCAGGCCGCTCATGCGCTGATGTTGTATGCTACCGAAGGTGACTCTGCACATAGCCGTGAGGCTAAAAGAGCACTGAAAGACTATAACAGCCATTTTCAGATGGTTGCTACGGGGCAGAAAAAAGCAAAACCTTACCTGGACACCTATTCTCCAGGCAGTGAAGAGGAAGTCGATTACTACCTCGAAGCGGGCGGTAAAAAAGCCTGGCTGAGTGTTGAAGGCAGTTTGTTCTGGCTCAGGCAGAAGTAGACTGAACAGAGAGCATGTTCAGTAAACTCCGACAGGCATTGGCCGGGATGTTTTCCTCCAAATCCAAATCCAAGTGCTGGGCTGCTCAGCTCTTCGAATATAGCCAGCGATTGTTTTTTAAAAATCTCTTTTTCCGGATTTGATAGGGGAGCAGCTATCAGGCTGTGTGGAACCGGGGGTTGTTCTTTAGCACTGGTGAGTAAACGACCGTATTGACACCACACTCCGTCATCCCGCACTTGATGCGGGATCTACTTGCCGGCGACTCGGTTTGGCAAAGTTAGCGCCATATCTGAAAATCTGTGCGGCTCGAGTTGTACTTTGAATGGTTCCCGGCTCGTTGGCCGGGATGACGAGAGGAGTTGTTGAATTGGGGATCTTTGTCTCTGGTGATCAAACGACATCGCATTAACTCTGGACTCCGTTGGATGGTTCCCGGCTTGCTGGCCGGGATGGCGAAAGGAGGTTAGGTTAGTGACGAGTGGGGTGCGGAGTGGTGTGACTTTTCAGTCTTCTGTAATTCGGGTGTCGGACTAGTACAACCTGTCGGCCTAGTCCAACCTAAAGCTGACCGAGAAACGCTTTTGCTGTTTTACGTGCCAGACAGTGGGTGATCGGGGCGCTGCTAAAGTCCTGTTGGGATACGTTGACGTTTTTGCTTTCCAACACTTGGTTGTTGAAATGCACCTTGACACGGCAGTTGGTTGTGCTGCCTTCTTCGCTGTAGATCAGCTCTACACGTTCGGCTTTCATAATTAAGTTTTTGTATGGGTATCCTTCGCTGGTGTAGACTTTGTCTGCCATAACGGTTGACCGGGCATATACGCCGTTGCTTACCAATAAGCCCAATAATGCTAGCGCTAATAGTAAATAGGTTCTCATTGTTTTGCTCCTGTTGTGTGTTTTACAGCTGCAAGTATTACCCTGCGACACTGAGCTGACAAACGAGTAATTGTTTTCTATAGTTAAGAAAAACTTAATTATGAGGTGCGTGATGGCGTACAAAATGCCGCCATTTAAAGGGTTATGGTACTTTCATGTTGCCGCGCAGCTGGGGAGCTTTAAGCTCGCGGCAGAGGCGTTGTTTGTGACTCAAGCGGCGATAAGCCAGCAGATCAGGGCATTGGAAGCGGCTTTGGGGTGCGAACTATTTGACCGTCAGGTCAGAAAAGTCACGCTTACCCGCGAAGGTATGGCATTGTTGCCACATCTTACGCAGGCATTTTCCCAAATAGAGCAGGGGATAGAGGCGCTTCAGGCTGAGCCTCAGCCTAATGTACTCAACTTGTCAGTATTGTCGTCATTTGCAACTTGCTGGCTATTACCCAAAATGCCATTGTTCAATCAGGTGAATCCGCACCTGCAGCTGCGTATAGACCCCAGCGATGCTCAGGCCGACTTTCGAAATGGCGATGCCGATATTGGTATTCGGTTTGGGCTGGGCGAATATCCGGGGCTAAAAAGCGAGTTAATCGCTGAAGACACGGTACTGTTGGTGTATAAACCCGGGTTGATCGACCCTGATAAACCTTTAAAAGCGCAACTGGCGTCATTGCCGTTTATTCAGGATATCTGCCCTGACGCACAGCAGGCCTGGACGGCACTGAATCATGACTTGGGAAATCGCGAGCCGAAACCCAGCCAGATGGGCATAGATAACGCTGCTCTGGTGCTACAGGCTGCCGTTGCCGGGCAGGGTGCAGCCATGCTACGTAAAAGCTTGTTAGAACAGGCTGTATCTTTAGGCCAGCTTGATGTTTATCCGCACTTTTCGTGGCCGTGTCGTTACAAATACTATCTGGTCGCGCCTGCTGCTCATTTTGAATGGCCAAAGGTTCAGGCATTCAGAAATTGGCTTATTGCGCAGTTTATGGCAGGCGAACAGGAAACCCAAACAGCGGGTGCTGGCGGAGTGTTGGGTAATTCTATGCTAAACTCAAGCTTGGAATAAGTTCTAAAAAGGCACCTTTTTAATATGGTTGATGGTTTTAAGTTATTGATTAAATTACTTATCACTTCAAACCTGTTACTCGTTTGTCATGATGCATTTGCAAAAGAGCTTACGGTGGCTTTTGGTCTTAGCCGCCCGCCTTATGTGGATGAGCGAAGTGGCTCCGGGATCAGTGTTGAGTTATTTAAACAGGCAGCCGAGCCTCTGGGGTGGCAATACAAAACATTGTTTGTATCAATCAAACGGATGAAACGCCTGGTCGAGCGCGGGGATATTGACGTAGCTGTTGAAATGTCTCGCGCTCAACCCGGATTGCATTATTCCATTCCTTTTATCTCTTACAGCAATTATGCAATACACAGCCGCAACCCGGATTTTACTCTGAACTCGATGCAAGACTTGGCCAGCCACAGCATTTGCGCATGGCAAAATGCGTCTGAGCACCTCAAACTGAATGAAATAGTGGCCGGTAAAGAAGATTATCTGGAATTTTCAAAGCAGCGCGATCAGGTTATTGACTGGCTGAACGGCAAGTGTGATGTGATTTTGATTGACGACACGCTACTGCACTGGCACCTGTCTGAGCTCAATCAATCGTCTTCTGTCGTCATTAATAGGCAATGGGGCAAAGTGCTATTACCTTTTGAGAGCAATCCGCTGTGGTTTTATGTTGCATTTGTCGACCCTCAGTTAAGAGATGAGTTTAATGTCAGTCTTAAAAAGCTGGTACAGACAGGTCGATATCAGCAAATAAGGGAACACTGGAATAGTGTGGCAAAAGGCAGGTAAATGCGGGGACTATAAACTCTTTAGATTTACAACTATGCTTCTATAAATTGCAAAATAGCGCTAACCCAATAGAGTAATTATTTGTATCGATAACGCATAGTGTATCATCTTCTACAGATCTACTTCAGTCGCCAAGGAGGCGCGTTAATAAATGAAAGACTGGATATCGAACCTGCTGTTGCTGGTATTCGTAATGTTTGCGCTGTATATGAATCGTGTACTTATCGCCGATCTGCTAGGTGTGAACATCTTTACTGAGCCTGCTATACAAAATAAAACCGTTTATGAGGCAAGTCAGCCCCAGTACAGCACCCAAACTAATACACGATATAACGCCAACGAGCCAGAAGCTGAACATTCGGAGCATTCTTCATGTGGCACACCGGCTCTGTACCAGTGCGATAGTGCTTCACTGGGTAAAGTGAAAATGCAAAACGCCGACGGTATATACACCTGGCAGGACGACAGAGGGATCACGCACTTTAGCGACCGGCCGCCAGAGCAGGGCGCGATGCAATATCGGTTTAAATCAAATCAGGTGTTGGACTATTTTGAGCTGGAACTGGATCCGGGCGCGCAGAGTACCGACTTTCGTAATCGCCTTGAGGCAAAGCTGAATGCTGTATTTCGTACCTATGCCGGCATGATTGGCCTGCAAGCGATGCGTAAAGTGAAGCTGCGCATAGTCGTTGCTAATAATCGCAGCGCCTATATTAAAATGCTGGAAGTATTAGATGCCAGCCCGCACGGCAATCAGGGTATTTACGTGTCTAAGCACAATATCGCTGTAGTGGAATATCGTAACGAAGCACAGGCCATGCGTACCGCTGTCCATGAAGCGGTTCACGCGATTAATCAGGCTGTGCTGGGTAACTCGCCACGTTGGTTTAACGAGGGAGTCGCAGAATATTTTGAGTACATAGAAACGTCTATGAACCTGAGCAAGTTAAAACCCAATAAAACCTGGGTGCGTAACGATTATCTGGTAGGTACTTTGGTGGATCCCAATAGCTTGTTTGAGGCGGCCGGTTCCTGGCGAGGTAAAGCACAAAGCCGAATGTACAAAAGTAGCTGGGCATTTATCTATTACCTTATGAGCTCGCAACGCGGACGTTCCCAGTTGAAGCATTATATGCGGCTGGAGCAGGATAACCCCTGTGATCTGCTTGAATACAACCAGATCCAGTCCATTTTTGAGACCGGAGCAGGGCACTTTGCGAACAGTTACGCACAATTGGCAAGACAAAGGCTAACAGCACATCGATTTTAGGCGGTTGTTGGGCTGGCAGCTCTAAAGGTTGTTGATGGTTCCCGGCTCGTTGGCCGGGATGACGAGAGCAGGTGAGGAGCTGGGGGAGCGCTGGCACAGGCGATAAAATGACACTGCGTTAACTCTACACTCCGTCATCCTGCACCACTCCTTGTCATACTGCACCACTCCTTGTCATACTGCACCAGTCCTCGTCATCCCGCACTTGATGCGGGATCTGCGTACAGGCGACGCGGTTTAGAAATTTTGAGCGATATCTGAAAATCCATACAGCTATATGTGGCATTCCAGCTGGATGTAGGATGGTTCCCGGCTCGTTGGCCGGGATGACGAGAGCGGGTGAGGAGCTGGGGGAACGCTGGCACAGGCGATAAAATGACACTGCGTTAACTCTACACTCCGTCATCCTGCACCACTCCTCGTCATCCCGCACTTGATGCGGGATCTACGTACAGGCGACGCAGTTTGGAAATTTTGAGCGATATCTGAAAATCCATACAGCTATATGTGGCATTCCAGCTGGATGTAGGATGGTTCCCGGCTCGTTGGCCGGGATGAC
>NZ_JBSWYM010000039.1:0-14158 GCF_056161105.1 Pseudoalteromonas sp. AWH4_217
CCAATCGCGATGGACGAAGGTCTACGTTTCGCGATCCGTGAAGGTGGCCGTACAGTTGGTGCTGGTGTTGTTGCAACTATCGTTGAGTAATATCGACTTTAGTTAATGCAATAAGCATTGTGAAAAAGGTCACTTCGGTGGCCTTTTTTAATGCCTGAGTGAAAGTCATCATGTGAAGGTGGCGCCTTCCACAAGGTAATGTTGGTGCTTGTAGCTACAATCGTAGAATAATCTACAGATTGCAGTAACACTGTGAAAAGGTCGCTCAGGCGGCCTTTTTTAATGCCTGAAATATGAGAAAAGTAGCGGGTTCAGTTAAACTGGCTCACTTCACCTTGCGCAAAGGAAATGTCAGTGCAAGCACTGTGTCATTATCCTTTGCACGATAGGTGGCTCTCTCTACAGGGTAATGTTGGTGCTAGTTGCAACTATCGTTGAGTAATCAACAGTAGTGATGCAATAAGCATTATAAAAAAAGGTCACTTCGGTGGCCTTTTTTAATGCCTGAAGTATGAGACAAGTAGCGAGTTCAGTTAAACTGGCTCACTTCACCTTGCGCAAATGAAATGCCAGTGCAAGCACTGTGTCATTATCCTTTGCACTATAGGTGGCTCTCTCTACAAGGTAATGTAGGTGCTTGTAGCTACAATCGTAGAATAATCTACAGATTGCAGTAACACTGTGAAAAAGGTCGTTTCCTTGTAAAAGGTGCGGCCTTTTTTAATGCCTGAAATATGGCGATGGAAAATGCGGTGTGGAAGTACATCCATGTAGCGACGCCCATCGCGCATCTCGATAATTGCTCCTGCATTATTCTACTTCCTCACATCCATGTGGGTCCGTGCGCTCACCTCCTCGTGCTGCGAAGCGGTGGTGACTCCAGGCTTCCTGCCTTACGCTCTTCGAGCCAGCGTAGCTGTTCAAAAATATTCCAGATATTTTTGTCGTTCACTCATCGCCCTGATTTCTCCAAGACATCAACTCGTTCGTTTAGCTGATTTGATTGACTAGCAGTGCCCGAGTGCTGAATTTGGAGAGTATTATTCCGCCAATAATGGGACTACAGCAAAGCAGATTAGACTTATGGCTGGACTAGAGTGCCTAAAGTAAATCAATAAACTCACTGGGGGTGTTGTTGAAGTTTGGTTTGAAAGCCCTTATTGGCAGTACTTGCGAGGGATGCTGTTTCTTAGCCATAAATTACCGTGCTATCCAAGTCAGATGTCACATTTTAGGCGCAGAATTAGAGAGCAAGGCGTTGAGCCAATGTTCTCTCTGACAGCTGATGTGGAGCTTAAAAGTAGCACATTTAAAGCTTTTAGCCTGAGGTTAGTTGTCGTAGACAGCACGGTGATGGAAAAGAGCATCGCCCACGCGACAGATATCAAGTTACTGAAAAGGTGCCAAGCCTTACGAATTTGGTGTGACAGAGGGGGCGCAACGACAGCTCAGGAGCTGTTCAGGAGGGTCATCTGCAATCTAATAAAACTTTACACAGGCCGCAAATATTTGATACGTGGTAGCTGTGTTCGTGCCAGATTTGTGTATGGACTGAGGGTAGAGCTTATCTTCGGTTAATAGTCGTTAACTAAGTATGCTCTCACCCTGAGGTTCAATGTGTTAGGCTTTGCAGTACACCTTAGCATCACGAGGTGTATAAATACCGAATGTGATAGCACCTAATAATCCGTTAATAAAAGTGTGTTGAGCTTCTACTTTGACAATATTTTCAGCCCCGCCACAAATTTCAGATGCGTTGGTAATTTCTTCTTGACCAAGGCCACTAATGAAAAAATGTTGAGAATGCTGAACAGTTGGAGTTGTAGTATCTGTGTTATTAGCTGCATTTATATTAAATGTCTGTGCTGCACAGCCACTTAAAGCGATTGTAACGAGAGTAGATAAAATAATGTGTTTCATGTTTTTCCTTTTAAGATTGCGTTTAATTTTAAAGCATTACGCCGTTGAGTATGGCAAACGATAGTGGCAAAACTTGTAAGGTTCAAACGGGTTTTGTGTTTTTTTTGTTTGATTTTGTCAAGGTATTGTGATTTTTTGTGTGGCTGCCATTTATTTAATATGCTTTTCGAGACGTTCCTCGAACTCGCTAATAAAACGACTCATCGTCTGACGCCAGTTTCGAATCGACAATGACCATTTCTTACTGGCGTTTTTAATTGCCTTACGTCTATGTAGCGACGCGCATCTCGATAATTGCTCCTGCATTATTCTACTTCCCCAAACCCATTTGGGTCCGTGCGTTCACCTCCTCATGCTGCGAAGCGGCGGTGACTCTAGGCTTCTTGCCTTACGCTCTTAGAGCCAGCATAGCTGTTCAAAAATATTTTGTCGTTCACTCATCGCCCTTGCGCAAGGGAAATGCCAGTGCAAGCACTGTGTCATTATCCTTTACACAATAGCGCATTTAATATTGTGAAAGGTAAAAGCCTGGTTCAACAACTATATATGAATTATCAATTTCATTTACTGTTAATAAATTGTGGGTTTTTTCAATCATGTTTTTGCGTGTTTAAAAGATTAATGTCTGCCGATTGTTAGAGTTGACTTATTTATAGACAATTATACTGCTTCACTGAATGTATAATGAACATTCTCATTGACATAAAATTGTCTATGTGTACAATTTAGGGAAGTTTTTTAATATAAAGATAAATGGAAATGAAATACTCAATTATCCCTGCTGCCGCACTAGTTATGTTATCTGGCTGTGCAAGTATTGTGACCTCTGATGTACAAACTATTCAGGTAACTACCAACACAGGTAAAACTGTTGAAGTGAGTGCTGATGGCAATAAATCTGATACTCCTGGTAGCATTCAGGTACTGAGAAACGGTCAGGACAAAGTGATCAGAACAACCGCTGCGGGCTGTGCTGCGGAAACACCAGTACAGAAAAAAGTAGCACCTGCATTCTTCGGCAATGTCATTCTTGGTGGCCTGCTAGGTTCAACCACAGATGCCTCTACTGGTAAAATGTGGGACTATGCGGATAGCGTAGAAATCCAGTGTGATAACTAAGCTGTAGTTCAAGTATGAAACAAATAATAAGCTGTTTTATAACAGCTTTTTTTTTATTCTCTGTTCAGGTTACCGCGAGTACTACGGAGTCACTGGAGCGCCTTGCGCATTCAAAAAAATGGCATCTGTTATTACATCTTGACGGTAATGGCGCGCCTCAGATCACAGACCCACATTTCATTCTATCCACTCAATCTGGCCGCTTTTCAGCAAAAGCAGAATTAGATAAAACACTGCTGCTAATGGACGAAGACATCAACCGAGCTTACTGCCAGTTTCCTGCGCGGGTGACTTTAATTGCGCAAGCGACTGGTCGAGTACTCCCTGCTGATGTTGTGCAATATTGCCCAGAGTTAAAGCAGTTTCTGGATTATGTGCCCTTCGACTCATTAACCCTGGTTTTTGCTTCTGAAGTTGTGACGTCTGCATCCAGTATGATGGGGCACATCTTTTTCAAAGCTGAGGGTAAAAACCACAAAGGGACAGATGTAGCTCACTCTTTGGCTTATTTCACAGAAATTACCACGTTCAACCCATTTAAACTGTTGGTTGAGAGTACTTATACTGGTATGCCCGGTTTCTTCTCCGTACGTCCTTTTGCTAAAGATTTGGTTAAATACCGTGATGTTGAACAACGCAGTTTATGGCAGTATAAACTAAAGGCAGAACCAGAAAAGTTATCTCTACTCCAGCTGCATTTGTGGGAACTTAAGGGCAAAGAGCTGGTATACTATTTCCAGTCTTATAATTGCGCCACTATGACCCTTGAACTGCTGGCGCTGCTGAACACGGATATCCTGGCTGAAAAAGGCGGCATTGTGTCACCGCTGGATGTTGTCAAAGCGGCTAACAAGCACCAGCAAGTGGATACTATCTATGTCGACGCATCCGACTTATGGCTTGTGCATGCCATTTCAGATGAGTTACCGGCTTCTAACCTTGCCAGGTTGAATAGGTTATTAGAAAATAATCCCGCGGAGATGGCCCAAATCTCACTCTCCCCCCTTGAAAAAGAGTACCTGACGAAATCGTTCAAGTATATTTCTGGGCCTGAACTTAGTGGGAGGGCTTATGAACAGCTTCTTGATGAAGTCGATCAACATCAGCTGAACCTTATGCATCATAAGATGCCGACTAAAGCGCCCCAAGATTCATCTTTCGATCTGCGGTATGCCAGACAAAGAAACGGTCATGATGTCGTAAAGTTAGGCTGGTTGCCAGCAGGCCACTTTTTGCAGAGTGATACCCGTCAGTACCTGTCTGAATCCGAGTTGCAAATGGGTTATACCGTACTGGCTTATGATGTCGATGCACAAAGTGTTAGTGTGGACGAGTTAACCTTGTACAAAGCGCGTTCTCTGGCTGCTTCTTTGCCTGCCTTTCCACAATTATCATCGGAAGTTTACTTTGGTTATCGGCCGAATAAAACACATCAGCTAGACGAAAAATCGTTGCTGGAACTCTCAGGTCTTGCCGGCAAATCGTATCAGTTGCATCGGGATGTATTAGGTTATTGGATGCTGGGTGGTGGTTTGACATCAGATGTGCGTCATACACGAGGGTATATCAAAGCCATTGCAGGCTTGACTGCGGATTTATTGGTTGACAGTAAGTTTACGCTGGAGCTAGGTACAACCAGTGGCGCCGTCTCTCAGGCAAGTCGCAGCAACTATCTAAATGTTTCCTTTAGCTGGTTCAAGACGCAGGACAGCATGCTCAACCTGTCTTATAAGCTAGAGCGCAATAGTACCTTCGAAAACCACGAAGTGGGCATACAGTTTGTTCAGCACTACTAATCGTAAGATGACTTAATTATTGCCCTATTGTGTATCCAGTGCTTCACTTAATCGGTAACTGACATTTTTTATTGATGGGTGTATTTATGGCATTAATTTCCAATAACAGGGCTGGCACTTTTTGCTGGACTGAATTGTGTTCAAGTAACTGGCAGGAAGCGAAAGCTTTTTATACACAGTTATTTAATTGGGGTTTTGAGGATCAGCCGATTGGCGAAGGCGCTTATTATACTATGCTGCAAAAGCACCATGATGATATTGCTGCTATGTATCAGATGATGCCGCAACAAAAAGAAGCGGGGGCGCAAAGTCAGTGGCTTAGCTACATCGCGGTGGATAATGTGGATGAAATGGCAGAGCGAGCCGTCGCACTCGGCGCGGAGATTATTGCCGGCCCACATGATGTGCCGTCAGCTGGCAGGATGGTTATGTTGCGGGAGCCCGCAGAAGGCGCGCATTTCGCGCTGTGGCAGGCTAAAGAGCACATTGGCTGTAAGCGTGAACTGGAAGCCAATGTGCCCTATTGGCATGAGTTGGCAACACGTAATAGTCAAAAAAGCAGGGCGTTTTACAGCGCATTGTTAGGGTGGCAGGCGCAAGATAAACCCATGGAAGGTATGGATTATGTGTTGTTTAGCGCACGCGATACGGTGGTTGCAGGCATGCTGCAGATGACCGAGGAGTGGGGAGATGAGATCCCGGCGCACTGGATGACTTATTTTGCGGTGCTAGATTGTGATGCAATGGCAGCGAAAGCCAAAGAGCTCGGTGGTCAGGTGTGTGTACCACCAACAGATATTCCTCAGGTTGGTCGCTTTGCTGTAATCACTGACCCTCAGGGGGCGGTTTTTTCCGTTATTCAGTCTGTTATGCATGAGATTGAGCCCTAATCAGATGTCACCAGAACGCCTTTGCTATCTGGGCATTAGTCCAGAGAGATAAGTTGCCCCTGGCAGCGAGCAAAGGCATTTTGCAGCCGTGAGACATAGTGTTTGAGTTCACCGTTTTTTCTGATGGCTTTAATGCGAGCACTGAGTTTTGGCACCAAAGCACGGTGTTTCTTATGGACATAGTGGTACACGGTAAAAGTACTTTCGTCGGCAACTTTACTATACAGAGTCGACAAGCCAGACTCACACAACGAACCCAGAGCATATTTGTCGGTAACCAGGATGCGACTGATACGACCACGGCTCAGAGCCTGATAGGCCGAAATATTGTTTTGCACCGGATTGCAGTTGAGCTGGTGTTGCTCACAATACCATACGGCAATTAAGTTGCCGGCGATAATCGCTAAGTCTGTTTCATTGGACAATTCACAGTGCTTCGGCGCCGTACATAACAGCATGAGTCTGAGTTCACTCAGAGGCGCTGGCACAGCAATTAAATTTGGATAACGCGCACCAACTAACCCGACACGCCCGGCTTCCGCATCCAGCTCCCCATCATTCACCAACTGCAGGCCTCGTTCACTGGGCAGGAATTCAAACTCAGGGCGAATGCCCACGGGGGCGTATATCGCAGTGAACATTGCGGTGATTTGTTGTTGTCCCAGGCTGTATGACAGCGCCTCACTGACATTGACACGATAGGTGTTTGCCTGAACCATAGGCAGCCATAGCAAAGCAAGCACGAGCAGGTAGTTTGGCAAGACTGT
The DNA here is from genome assembly GCF_056161105.1 of Pseudoalteromonas sp. AWH4_217. Classification (NCBI taxonomy): domain Bacteria; kingdom Pseudomonadati; phylum Pseudomonadota; class Gammaproteobacteria; order Alteromonadales; family Pseudoalteromonadaceae; genus Pseudoalteromonas; species Pseudoalteromonas sp. AWH4_217. The sequence goes on from NZ_JBSWYM010000039.1 coordinate 6,493, forward strand.
ACTCCCTAAACTGACACTCTATAAAAGTAGCAGAACCTGCCAGGGCTGAAAGCAATCGCCGTAATCTATAGAATGGTCATCATGCCAATATGAGCGAAGGTTCTCAAATGAGGAGGAAGATATGTCAAAACATGTAGTGATCACCGGCGCAAATCGCGGGATTGGCCTGGAATTATGCCGACAATACTTAGCTGCCGGTGATCAGGTCACGGCGGTGGTACGTCGTCGCTCCGAAGCACTAAAGTCTTTGGATGTTACCGTTATAGAGGGCATTGATGTTAGCGTGCCAGAAGATATCGAGACTTTATCAACTGCGCTTACAAATCAGAAGATAGATATCCTGATTAATAATGCAGGTATTTTCCGTAACGAATCACTTGCCCAAATGGATTTTGCAACGCTGGAGCAGCAACTCATGGTCAATGCCGTTGCACCGGTACGGGTAACGCATGCGTTACAGGGTAATCTGCCTGAAGGAAGTAAGGTGGCAATGATCACCAGTCGTATGGGATCTATTGCAGATAATGGTTCGGGTGCCTATATTGGCTACCGCATGTCTAAAGCGGCCTTAAATGCGGCGGGTGTCAGCCTGGCACATGAGCTAAAACCGCGTGGAGTATCGGTGGCGCTGCTTCACCCCGGGTTTGTACAAACTGAAATGGTCAACTATGCCGGAGATATCTCGCCTTCTGAAGCGGCGCAACGCTTGGTTAAGCGTATCGATGAGCTAACGCTTGAGACCAGTGGTGGGTTCTGGCACTCCAATGGTGATCGCCTGCCCTGGTAAGCGGGACACCTTTGACTAGCAAAGTTGTGCTAAACTTGCGGCAGGTATTTGCATAAATGAGCTAACTTTCATGGAACTTCAAGAAAACACCCCACTGAACCTGCCTTTGTTTAAACTGGACGATAATCTGGCCGAGCGGGATATGGAGCAGCCAGATCTGACATTAGAAGTCATTCTGGATGCCAACCTGCTGGCGAACTTGTGCCAGAATCCAGCGCCTGAGCAAAGTGTTAGCATTCCACTTGAGGGGTATCAGATCAGCAATATTGAGCAGCAAGTGGCTGAAGTTCTGAGCCAGGGCCATCAGGCGCAGTTGCTGCTCAACCATGGCCCGGTACTGAGCGCCGTTTTAAGTTGCGAAAGTCAGGCGATGTTTGTCTCTCCGCCCATGGAAATGATGCCCACGTTTGATCTGGGACTGGATGATGAAGATGACGAAGAGGGCGCATAATGCGTAGATCCGGCTGGATTTTGGTTGGCATAGTCACCTTATTAAGTGGCTGTGTGGCATTAGGTGTCAACCACTACGACGACCTGTTTGGGCCGCAGCAAACACAGCAGCGCATGCAACCCCAATCAGCGCAACAGGGTGCCAGTTATCTGAGTGACATAAAACCGATCCTGGATACGCGATGTGTGGTTTGCCATGGTTGCTACGATGCTCCCTGTCAGCTCAAGCTGAGTTCACCCGAGGGCATTGATCGGGGAGTAAGTAAAACCCGTGTATACGACGGTACTCGTCTGCTGGCCGAGTCGCCAACCCGTTTGCTGTTTGATGCGCAAACCACGGCACAATGGCGTGACAAGGGCTTTACGCCCATTCTCAATGAGCGAGTGCAAACTGAGTATGCCAACCTCAACGGCAGCGTGCTGTACAACAGTTTGTTACTCAAGCAGACGCAGCCGTTTGCCCAGCAAGGGTTATTGCCGGATCACTATGATTTTTCATTGGACAGGGCACAAACCTGCCCGACCATGGACGAATACCCTGAGTACGCTCAGGAGCAACCCCATGCAGGCATGCCATATGGCTTGCCTGCGCTGACTAACAGCGAATTTGCCCAGCTTTCTGAGTGGATCAAACAAGGCTCACCTATGAGCCAGATTGCGCCACCCAGTGACGCAGAGCTAAAGCACGTTGCGAAGTGGGAAAGCTTCTTAAATCAGGATGACAATAAAACCCGTCTTGCTGCCCGCTATATTTACGAACACTGGTATCTGGCACACATCTACTTTAATCGTCTGGAAGCGCCTTCGTTTTTTACTCTGGTGCGTTCAAAGACGCCCCCAGGGGAACCCATTGAGCTGATTGCAACGGTCAGACCATTCGATGACCCTAAAGTCTCTCGGGTCTACTATAGGTTGATGCAGGTGCGCAGCTCCATTTTATCTAAAACCCATATGCCACTGGCACTGGATGACGATAAACTGGCGCGTTTGCAGGCCCAGTTTATCCGTAGTGAATATGAGGTGGCACAGTTACCAGGTTATGCGCCTAAGCTGGCTGCCAACCCTTTTAAGGTGTTTGCGGCGATCCCGGTTAAATCACGTTATCAGTTTATGCTCGATGAGGCTGAGCTGATCGTTAAAGGCTTTATTAAGGGCCCTGTGTGTCGCGGCCAGATAGCCCTGAATGTGATCAATGACCATTTCTGGGTGGCCTTTGTCGACCCCGAGAAAAATGCCTCGCCGGCCGTCGAGCAGTTGTTGACCCGACATGACGACGACCTTATCTTGCCTGCCGCTGAGCAAAGCAATGTGCTGCCTTTGTCAAGTTGGGCGAAATATGCCAAGCGTCAGCATGACTATCTTGAAGCCAAAACAGCCTTAGCCAATCAGGTGTTTGCTGATGGCAAGCGACTTAATATGGATCTGATCTGGCAAGGAGGTGGGCACAATCAGAATGCAGCACTGACCATTTTCCGCCATTTTGACAGTGCCACAGTGGTGAAAGGGTTTATCGGTCAGGCACCTAAAACCACCTGGGTGCTGGACTATGCCCTGTTTGAGCGGATCCATTATTTGCTGGTTGCAGGGTTTGACGTATATGGCAATATTGGCCATCAGCTGGTGACCCGGCTATACATGGATTTTCTGCGCCTTGAAGGAGAGCAGAACTTTCTGAACTTGCTACCGCTGAGCCATCGTCAGCGCATTAAGCAGCACTGGTATCGCCAGTCACATCTGAGCCTCAGTGAATTTATCAATCGCAAGTCATTACTGGGTGCCCCTTCTGGGATCCGCTACCAAAGCGACGATCCGCAGGCTGAGCTGTATGACATGTTAAAAGCACACCTGAAACCAGTGTTGAATGAAGCCTATGACTACACCGCCGTGCCAACTGCGCTGCAGCCCCTCAATGAATTGCCAGTAAGGGCGATCAACCAGTTGCCGCAGGTGTCTTTTATTCTGGCTGTCGATGCCAAAGGTGTGCATCAGCCCTATACACTGATCCATCATAATGCACACTTTAATATTTCCAGCTTGTTAAACGAAGAGGGGCAGCGCGCCTATCAGGAAGATACCGCGACCTTAGTCCCCGGGTTTATCGGTGATTATCCGGAGGCCATCTGGCACCTGCCGAATCAGGCACACATAGATGCCTTTGTGCAGCAACTCAGTGATGTGCGCACTGAGTCCGATTATCGAACGCTGAAAGCCACCTTCGGGATCCGCAGAACGCATCCGCAGTTTTGGCAATACAGTGATTTACTGCATCGTATTGCCCGCGAAACCCGGGGAGTGGAATACGGATTGTTCGACTACAACCGACTGGAAAATAGGTAATCAACGGCGGGCAAGTATGCTCGCCCGCTGGGTATTATTTTAGATTACTGGCGGCACGGACCGCGGCCAGTAACACACTTTCTGCCAAACGTACTTTGTAATTGGGGTTGGCGTACTGGAACTGTACCAGGCCCGCCTTATCAATCACAAACACAGCGGGCACAGGCAATGCCACTCTGTTTTTGCCATCCAGATCCACAAACTGCACGCCCATGCGGTCGCGGTAGGCTTTAGCCGTTTTGTCATCCAGGAAATAAGCCAGTCCAAGTGCCTGAGTTAACGCCAGTTGATCGTCAGAGAGCAATCGATAGCTTGGGGAGCTGATGTTACTTTTACTGAGTGCCTCTGGGCTGTCAGGTGAAACCGCCACTATTTGCGCGCCCAGTTCAACAATCTGCTTTTCAATTTTCTGCAATCCAGCCAGCTGACGTGAGCAGTAGGGGCACCAGCCACCGCGATAAACCACCAATACCGTAGTCTTGTCTTGATACAGTTTTCCTAAATCAACAGTTTTGGCGTTGTTGTCCTGCAGGCTTAAAGTGGGCGCCGTCAGGCCTGGCAGTAAAGGCGCAACCTGCTCCGGGTGCTCACTAATGTTAGTGGCTTGCGCAGCAGACGCAGAAAAGGACAGCAACTGGGTAACAGTCAGTGTGAACGCAACAAGTAAGGATCGCATGTAAAACCTCAAAAATAGATGTATGAACCCTAATAGAACGGGACAGCGCAGAAAAGCTTTCATTGTGGCTCATCGTGGTAATTATGCCACTGTGTGGGTATCATAGCGCTTTGACTGAATAGTGAGAGTGAGAGCGCAAATATGTCTGCGAATAGTGCGAAGCTGGTTGTGATGCTGGAAATGCAAAACGCTATGAATACCAAAGTGCATGAGCAATGGTTCAGCCAGGGGTTTGAATGGTATCGCGCCATCTGGGTTGAGTGTGCAGAAATGCTGGATCACTATGGCTGGAAATGGTGGAAAAAACAGACTCCGGACACCGAGCAGGTGATCCTTGAGTTGGTTGATATTTTCCACTTTGGCCTGTCTTTGCGCATCGATGGTGAAACAGCCTATGAGGCGTTGGCGGCACAGCTGGAGAACGAGCTGGCACAACCTTTATACGCTGAAGATTTTAAGGCAACACTGGAAGTGCTTGCTGCTTCAGCGGTGGGCGACAAAACCTTCAATGCGGCCGCCTTTGCCGGATGTATGCAGCAGATTGGTATGACCCTGGATGATTTATATCGCGGTTACGTGGGTAAAAATACCCTGAACTTCTTCCGTCAGGATCATGGTTACAAAGATGGCAGCTATATTAAACAGTGGCACGGTAAAGAAGACAATGAGCACCTGGTTGACGTGGTGAAAAGCCTGGATACTGAACATCCAGACTTTGCTAAGCTTGTTTATCAGGGCTTGCAGGCACGTTACCCGGGCTGATCAGCTGATTGGCAGTAATGTACGATAGTCGCAAATAGCCGGGTAATCAGTGATCTCTTTTTGAGGTTGCTGGCTATCCGGGTTTGCGATGGCCAGTAAGTGTCCAATACCATACTCTTTTGCGGCAGCTAAAACCGCCAGGCTGTCATCAACGAATAAAGTCCGATTTTTATCAAATCCCAGATCCGTCTGAACCTGTTGCCACAGTTGCTGGCTTTCCTTACTAACACCATAGCTATGCGTGGAGATGAGTTTATCCAGATACTGGTCAAACTGCGTGCGCTCGATTTTGAGGCTTAAACTGTCTGGATGCGCATTGGTTAACAATATCAGCTCTTTTCCTGCGTCTTTCAGTGCTTGCAAAAATGCCGGTACATCTTCTCGGATCGAAATTAAGTGTTGGATCTCGCGCTTGAGCTCCATGATGGGTAACTGCAGCTGTTGTTGCCAGTAATCCAGGCAATACCATTCTATCTGTCCCATAACGGCTTCGTAGCGTGCAAGGATATCGGCGCGGGCTTGCTCCTGTGTCAGGCCTTGCTTAATGGCATGGGCTTTGGGGATCACGTCCAGCCAAAAGTGATTATCAAAATGCAGGTCGAGTAAGGTGCCATCCATATCCAGCAGCACAGTATCGATCTTTGACCAATTTAACATAGGCATTTACCTGTAAAGGCTTTATGATGAGGTTAATGGCCATGATAGCAAAATAATCTCTATGTCACAGAAAAAGCACCCAATTCCCCCTGAGATATTAGCCTCTGAGGTTGTCGCTAAAAGTAAGCTCTTTACAGTTGAATCTCTGTCGTTATCGTTTTCTAATGGTGAGCGCCGTGAGTATGAACGGGTTCGTGGCGGCGGCCGGGGGGCAGTGATGATAGTGCCCATATCGGCTGAAAATGAGCTACTATTAGTAAGAGAATATTGCGCGGGGACGCATGATTATCAGCTTGGTTTTCCAAAGGGGCTGATCGATCCGGGCGAAACCCCGATTGAAGCGGGAAACCGTGAGTTAAAAGAAGAAGTTGGCTTTGGCGCTCGGCAGTTTTGTGATTTGAAAACCCTATCACTTGCACCCAGCTATTTTAACGCCAGAATGCACATTTTGGTGGCACAGGATTTATATCCGGAGCAACTGGCCGGTGATGAACCTGAGCCGCTGGTGGTAGTAAAATGGCCCCTGGCACAGTGGCAAGCGTTACTGAGTCAGCCCGACTTTACCGAAGCCCGCAGTGTCGCCGCGCTGTTATTACTACAACAGTACCTGACAACGGAGGCTTAATGCAGTCATATTTAGAGCCCTGTATCACCCTGGCTGAGCAGGCCGGGCAGGCGATTATGGCCATCTATCAGCAAGACGACATAGGTGCACGGGAAAAGTCTGATCATACACCGGTGACCGCCGCGGATCTGGCTGCCAACGAAGTGCTGACAGCGGGGCTGCAAGCGCTGGCCCCAGATGTGCCGATTATGTCCGAAGAAACCCCCATTCCACCGCTTGAAAGCCGTCAACACTGGCAGCGTTATTGGTTGCTGGACCCGATGGATGGCACCGGTGAGTTCATTCTGGAAAGTGGTGACTTTGCGGTAAATATTGCCTTGGTTGAAAACAACCAGCCAGTACTTGGTGTGATCCACTGGCCCGCTAAAGGCGTGACTTACTTCGCTACTCATCAGGGTGGGGCATTTAAGCGCACCGACGGGCGTGATGAGCCAATCTCGGTAGCGCCGAAAGGTACGCTCACTTTGGCGGTCAGTCGCAGGCAAAAAATTGAGGCGGTGAGCCAATATCTTAACAGCCAATTTGATACCGTGGCTTTGGGCTCCTGTTCGCTCAAGGCATGTATTGTGGCAGAAGGGAAAGCCGACTGCTTTTTACGCGTAGGACCAACTGGGGAGTGGGATACCGGGGCATCTCAGGTCATTGTAGAAGAAGCGGGTGGCTGCATTACCGATGCTGAATTTAATCCACTGACCTACAATCAAAGAGAAAGCACAGAAAATCCTGACTTTATTGTGATGGGCCATCCCGACTGGCAATTTCAGAAACTGATTAACCCGCACCAAAGAGAACAATAGTCTGGCGGTCGTTTTGGCCGCCAAGACAATAAATGTCATATTAGGGCGTTAGAATATCGTGGTTTGATTGCTTTTTGAGCGGTTGGCGCCCTTTTCTCAATTAAGACCTTGCAATATCAAATCAATTCTATATTATAGCGACCTCTTAAAGAGTTAGGGCAAATTAAGCCTCATTAAGGACTTTTTAGGTACTTCGCTCAACGGAAGTAAAACGTTGAAAATACAGGCGTGGGATGGAGCAGGATGATAAATCATTCGTCGGGCTCGTTAATTCCAAAATCGCCGAAGGTCGTCGGTTCAAATCCGGCTATCCGCTTCTCTCAACAGAAGTAAAATGTTGAATATACAGGCGCGGGATGGAGCAGCCTGGTAGCTCGTCGGGCTCATAACCCGAAGGTCGTCGGTTCAAATCCGGCTCCCGCAACCACTTTCGCAGTGGTAACGCCGAAGGTCGTCGGTTCAAATCTGACTACCAACTTCTTGCAGTAGAAGTAAAACACTGAAAATACAGGCGCGGGATGGAGCAGCCTGGTAGCTCGTCGGGCTCATAACCCGAAGGTCGTCGGTTCAAATCC
>NZ_JBSWYM010000040.1:0-13303 GCF_056161105.1 Pseudoalteromonas sp. AWH4_217
CTCGGCGTCCATGCCTCGCGTTCATTGCGCTGCGAAGCGGTGCTTCGGTCGCAATTCACCCATGTGAAAGTAGGACATTGCCAAGCTCCTATTAAAAGAAAGCCCGATTCGAAAGAGTCGGGCTTTTTTGCGTTTGGGTTTAAAAATATTTTAGGTGAGAACGCTGACATTTCTCCATTCAAACAGGCCTACACTGCCGTCATCCCGCATCGCGTGCGGGATGACAACGGAGTTGTTGTTGGAGGTGTGGTAGAGCAGGGTAAACCTGGAGCCGCTGCAGGAAAGCAACACTTTACGTGTAGTAAATACGCCGGCTCAAACATACTCCTTGCTTTCATGATATATAGAGCGATTTCTGACGAAGTGTCATGTATTTCTCCATTCATACAAGTCCACACTATCGCTATCCCGCACTTGATGCGGGATCTTCGAACAGGCCACACCGTTAGTATGAGCTGCACTGCGAATTGACACTCTCTGAAGGTATTCCATAGAAGAGGGGGCACTCCATAACCTCTTCGCGAAAGTCCACCCATTTGGGATGCACAACCCTTGTTAAAGCTTTTACCATTATTGCTGACCATCAGAGGGCGTGGACGATCGGTTAAGCTACTTTATTACTAGAAACTGGGCTAATATCCACTCATGTCAGTATCATAGCGAGAAAATAATGTCTGAACTCTATCATTGGTTCGATTTACTTGGTGTCATGGTTTTTGCCATTTCCGGTACTTTGATTGCTTATAGCAAGCATATGGATGGGTTTGGTGTTGTGGTGCTCGCGACTGTCACAGGCATAGGTGGGGGCACAATTCGTGATGTCATTCTTGATGTACCTGTATTTTGGTTACATGATTCTAGCTACTTTATTGCGATATTTTCGGCGGTTGCGGTCAGTATCTGGACACTTAATCGGAGGAAACAGATCCCAACTTTATATCTGCAAGTAGCGGATGCTTTTGGTTTAGCTTTCTTCGCGGTGATGGGGGTCCAAAAAGCCCTCAATATCGGTATGCCAGATACAACGGCGGTGATCATGGGCGTACTGACAGGGTGTTTTGGCGGTGTGATCAGAGATGTTTTGGCAAGAGAAATACCACTGTTGTTAAAAGGGGAGTTGTACGCTATCACCTGTATTTTGGGTGGGATCGTTTATACTCAACTCATAGGCTTTAATTTGTCAACAGAGGTTGTCATGCTGCTTGCAATGGCCACTACGCTGTTTGCCCGTCTGGCAGCCATGCGTTGGCACATTGTATTGCATGTCTTTAACTACAAAGATTAAACAAAGGACAAGGAATGTCACTAGCGAGAATACTTACACGGGCTCAGGTTGGTATTGAATCTCCTGTAGTAACAGTCGAAGTACACCTTAGCAATGGGCTGCCGAGTTTTAATATTGTAGGCTTGCCCGAAACATCCGTTAAAGAATCAAAAGAGCGCGTGCGCTCCGCGCTGCATAATTCGCGATTTATATTTCCAGACCAACGTATTACGGTGAATTTGGCGCCAGCCGACCTGCCAAAACAAGGGGGGCGGTACGACCTGGCGATTGCCATCGGTATTTTGGTAGCATCGGGGCAGCTCAATGAGCAAACAACACAAGGTTGTGAGTTTTACGGCGAATTAGCACTTAATGGTGAAATTAGGCCTGTCACTGCAATTATTCCCGTTGTGATGGCTGCCAAAAATGAGCGGCACAAGTGCTACATCCCAGATCAAAATGTCGCCATGGCTAAACTGGTCGAGTATGAGCACTGCGTCGCTGCAAGTACACTTCAAGGACTTTGGTTAGACCTAAGTGGTCAGGCTCAACTCCCTTCAATTGATTGTGCTAAAGTAACATCTGCTGATAGCACACACTTGTGCTTTATGGATATGAGTGATGTTAAAGGGCAACCTATGGCAAAGCGGGCGCTCGAAATTGCCGCTGCTGGCGGGCACAATATTTTGTTTCTCGGCCCTCCTGGTACAGGTAAGTCTATGCTGGCGCAACGAATGCCGGGTATTATGCCAAAAATGAGTGTGGAACAAGCGCTGCAAACGGCGGCCGTTTACTCTTTGACTGGTAAGCAGCTGGATCATCATAATTGGCGCAACAGGCCTTTTCGTGCGCCTCACCATACTTGTTCAGCTGTGGCCTTGGTGGGAGGGTCTTCAAACCCCAAACCCGGAGAAATCTCCTTAGCGCACAATGGTGTCCTGTTTTTGGATGAGCTGCCTGAATATGAGCGTAAGGTACTGGACTCGTTAAGAGAGCCCATGGAAACGGGATTAGTGACCATTTCACGTGCGGCACAACAGGTCGACTTTCCCGCTTCATTTCAGTTGATTGCGGCGCTTAATCCGAGCCCCACGGGCTGCCATACTGATAAAAGGGCCTCTCCTGATCAGGTGCTGAGATATCTGAGTAAGATATCAGGTCCTTTTATAGATCGTATCGATTTGCAAATTGAGTTGCCTCGGTTAAGTACGCAGGAACTACAATCCACAAGGCAGGAAGTGACAAGTGCAGTGATCCGCAATAGGGTGGAGGCTGCATTTGAAATTGCCCTGAAGCGCCAGGGGAAGGCTAATGCCAGGCTCTCGACTCGGGAAATAGAGCAATACTGTGTCCTTAACCCGGAGGTTGCTCAGCTGCTTGCCAGAGCCACAGAGAAGCTTAATCTGTCTCCTCGCTCCTATCATCGTATTATTAAGGTTGCCAGAACGATTGCAGATTTGGCACAGCGCGGAGATATTACGGTCCCCGATTTGAAAGAGGCACTCAGCTATCGGGCATTTGAACGGCTGTTGGGGCAGTTGACCTACAGCTGAGGCCGGTTAGGTTGACAGCATATAGCCTTTGCCGCGTACAGTGACTATCCGCTTTTGTTCTTTTTCGTCACCCAGCTTTTTACGAAGCCGACCAATGAGGACATCCACCGTTCTGTCACTTGGGCTCCAGTCTGGTTGGCCAATGTCTTCCGAAATCTTTGCGCGTGACGTCGCCTTACCAGCATTCGCAATCAGGCAAATAAGTACTTTATGCTCTGCTTCAGTAAGTCGGGCTTCTTCGCCTTGAGGGTTGATGAGCGTACGATTATCTGGGTGCAATTTGAAGTCTGCATATTCAATGAACTCCTCAGATTCGTCCTCTGCTTTAGTGCCTGCAATGCGTTTGTAGAGGGCACGCATGCGTAGTTCAAGTTCCAGAAGATCAACAGGTTTACAGACGTAGTCGTCCGCGCCCTGAGCTAAGCCTGCAATACGGTCAGCTTGCGTATCTCGACTGGATAACATGATCACACCAATGTCAGTCAATGTATTGAGCTCTTTGGCGAGGTTAAGGCCGTCTGTTGCGGGCAATACAACATCTACAATGGCCATATCAAATGGTGTGCCGTCATTGATTTTGCTATGAACGAGCTGCAATGCCTGTGCACCGGTATTATCCAGTGTGAGCTGAAATTCAGTATCAGCAAAATGGTTCGAGATCCTTTTTGCCAGTAGGTCATCATCTTCCACCAGAAGCACGTTAATGTTCATAGCACCATAACTTTATCAATAAATCACTTATATATTAGCACTGAGAAAACTGGGCTGAGAAGGGTAAGTTGATTATTTTCAAATAAAAAACAATTTAAATGAAACTTTAGTATGAGGCATGTAAGTGAATAAAAATGTGGTATTTATGAGAAATCATACAGTTGAATGGGTTTTATAAAAAAAGGCAGCACCTAAGTGCTGCCTTGCTTGTTATTTACCATAAAGGTGCAACCACCACTGAGGTTGATCTTTCAGGTGTTTATCAAAGTATGCCAACATGGTATCCCACCACTGAAAGCGACGATCGCGGGCGAATATCTGGTGATCCGCTCCTTTTATTTCAATCAGCTCCACATCCTGACCAAGCAGTTTTAGCGCGGTATACATAGTGTGGCTTTCACCAACAGGTACGTTTACATCGGCATCGCCATGTAACAACAACAAAGGTGTCTTTACTTTGTCGGCATGAAAGACTGGACTATGTTGAGAGTACAGCTTCGGGTTATTCCATGGGAAGCTGTGTTTTGACGCTTCACCTGAATAAAGGTAGCCCCACCAACCCTGACCCCAGTATGAGGTAATGTTGGAGATACCTGCATGTGAAATAGAGGCACTGAACATGTCTGTCTTGGTGGTTAGCAACATGGTCATGAAGCCGCCGTAAGAAGCGCCGAGATTGCCCAGGCGATTCTTGTCGACAAATGGATACTCATTAAGAAAAGCTTTGGTGCCTTTGATAATGTCATCAGCCGTTTGTTCACCCCAGGCATTGACATGCTGCGCGGAGAACTCTTGGCCAAATCCGGTTGCTCCTGTCGGTTGCAGAACATAAACCACGTAGCCATTGGCTGCCCACAAGTTAAATGGATATCGACCAGTGAACGCTCTGGAAACGGGTGAAGTACCACCGTAGTAATAAATCAATGCCGGATATTGCTTTGACTTGTCCAGATTATGAGGCAGGTAAACCCGGCCTTTGATCTCGGTGCCCTGGCTGTTGTTGAAGTTAAACTCTTCTAGTTTTGCAATCTCGCTATTTGCATATGCCAGTGGCGTCGAATCCCATAAAGTGCGGGCACGGTTTTTATATATGTTGATCTGCTTGAGTTGTTGAGGTGCAGAAGCTTGTGTGCCTGTCACCAGCAATGCTGGTTTACGGCTATCTGCTACACTGAAACGCTCAACCACATCTAAACCGGTTTTTAGTCGTGTGAACCTGTCTTTGCTGACATCATAGAGATAGAGTTGCTGGCGATCTTCATCTGTGACTTTGGCAATTACATCACCATTGTTTAGAACTTCGATGGAGCCGATGGCGGGATCAAACTGCTTGCTGAGCGCTTTTGCCTGAGTCCCTTGTTTGTCTAACCAGTATAACTGGCCATCATAGTTGTTCGACAGCTGATTTTTATCGACCGTTCTGCCAAGCCCATTTTTAAAGTCAGGGCCCGCTGTCACGTAGATACCTTTCGCGCCGTATTTGGCACTGTTGATGCTACGATACTGGCCAAGCACCTTGCTGGAGCCTTGTGAAAGGTCGTACTCAACCAGCTCTGAGAGCATATGTGGCGGTGCCGAGTAGTCTTGCAAAGCACGAGTGGTGAGTATGTGATTGGTTTGTCCATCGTGATCTTCGAGGGTATGGCTGTGTTTCCCCTCTGTGACCGCTTGTATCATGCCTGTTGCGATATCAAGCAGATAGATTTGCGTGTTGGTACGGGCATATGACCAGCGGTCTTCCAGGCCCTGATAGTGCTTCACAAGTGCTTTGTCATCCTCTGGGGATTTGGACCAGCTAAATATCAAACTTGTGTCGTTAAAGTAGGCGAACCCACTTGCACCGGCCAGATCTTCAGCAATAACCCGGGACTTTAAAGTCGCAATATCCAATAACTTTAGCTGACCATTCTGGCTATAAACCACTTGCTCGCCATCCTGACGCCAGGCTAATGAGCTGGCATTGACCCCGTCGAGTGTGAATACCACTTTATCGTCTTCATTGTAAACAGTTGTGCTGGTCAGTGCTTGGTTGCCACGATTACTCTGGTAGTGCTTTTGTGTTGTCACATAATGTTTTGCATTAGGTGCAAAGGAAATGGCGCTGAGAACCGGTGCGTCAAAGAGTTGTTTAGCGGACAGGGAACGGGTGGGTTTATCGGTAAACAAGAGCGTATCATGGTCGGTTTTACCGTTGAATTCTACAGCCACTTTTTTCCAGTCATCAGCTTGCTCAACAACGATAATGACCTGGTGGTCACCGGTCGGTAAGTTGAGTGACGAGGTCATTTTTTCAGAGTGGCGCTCACCATTGACAAAAATATGTGCCTTCTCTATGCCATTCAATACCAACTCACCCTGTACAAAGCGGCTGACAGAAAACTCCATTTTCATCGCTTGCAGACCACCCATGGTCAACGCTTTGACCTCTGAAAGCGACTGCCATTCGGCGTCAATACCCAACATAGATATGGCTTTTGCGGAACCCGATAAACTGGGGATCAGGTTTGCAATGATGGTTTTTTGATGTGCGGTATTGTAGGGCTTAATTGTACTGGCCTGACCCAGTGGGCCTATAAATTGAATATCTTGCTTGTCGATTGGAGCAGCACTCAGTGAGGTACTCAGGGCAGACAACAGCAGCAAAGCAGCCGATCTTAACTTCATAGTTTGCGCCTATTGTGGGTAAATTGGACGTATACTATAACATAGACTTTGCGCTTCTCATCCTGAAGTGAGGTTAACTTCTCAACACTTTATGGATTTGAATTGATCATTCTCTGCCAGGAGTGGATCCAGCGTATGAACTCGGGTAATGCTTTAGGACGGCTGATCAGGTATCCCTGCATCAGCAGGCTATATTTGTATTTTTCCAGATACTGCAATTCTTCAATTCTCTCTATGCCCTCCGCCACAATGTCCATTTGCTGGTTTTGCGCAATGTCAATCAGGCTATCAACCAACACCTGAGAGAAGCGATCTGACTCAATATACGTAATGAGTGAACGATCCAGTTTGATTTCAGTAAATGGCAGGTTTTTTAGCTGCTGTAAATTGGTAAACCCTGTGCCAAAATCATCAAGTGACAAGTCGAATCCACGTAACCTGAGCCGGTTAATGGTTTCGAGTTGCAGGTTACTGACAATAGGTTGGTTCTCCGTGATTTCAATGATCACCTCTTTGGGCTCAAGACGATTGAGTTCCAGGATCAGGGCAAGTTTGTCGGGACACCCGCTGTCATTGAGCTGCACAGGTGAGAGGTTAAAAGCGAGTTTGAAAGGATAGTTGAGCTCCGCTCTGAGTTTCTGGAACTCTTTGGTCGCTTTTTCAAATAGCTGAAAGGTGACCAGGTTGATCAAATCCAGATCCTGAGCAACGCCGATAAAACGATGGGGTAAAAGTGTTTCTCCGTGTTGGTGTGATACGATACGGGCGAGTACCTCAACGCTTTTAATCTTTTTACTACCTCGGTGTACTTTAGGTTGGTAAAACGGCGTGATCTCATTATTGCTGATGGCATACAGGAGTTGCTCTTCTGTCACACAGGGATCTTCAGGATCATCCCCACCAATAAAGCTATCCAGTTTTTTCAGTAGCCTGTCGACATCATTGAGCTGGACAGGTTTGGAAATGTTACCAATCAGATGCGTGTTGTGTTGTCGCGCAAGATTCGCTGCCAGATCCATGACCCGGGTTTCCATCTCAGAGATTATGACGATCCCACCCGGGTATCTAAGCTCGCCTAACTTGCGGATGAGCTCCATACCGTCCATATCAGGCATGTTGAGATCCGTAAAAACGGCGTCATATTGTAGTGGGGTTTGTCTCACCAGCTCCAGAGCCTGAGGCGCGCTGGACACAGTCGTAACATAGTCTACCTCCAGCTCTGCCAAAATGGCTTTCATTACGACCAAAATGGCCTGAGAGTCATCTACGACGAGAACGTGTTTAGCCTGATGTTGCATAACGCTATCCTTAGTATGGAATCCAAGTCTAAGTCTAGTACATTGGTTATAGAACGCACATGACAGACGCTCTACTTCATGAAAATATTGTGCTACTCAGGCCGATAGCGGGGTCCGGCAGGGCTAGGTACTTGCGTATAAAAAATGCGTATAATGGGCACACTGTATGTTTATTTACGAGTCATCATGACCCGCATTGAATTTCCATTAGCAGGCTATCAGGTGTCTGTATTAGTGAATCGCCAGGAGATCCTCCAGGTATATCAGGATCAGCAATGCCTGGCACACGAGCCAACAGGCGATCGGCAATACTTAGTGGCAGTCGATGGTCATCAACTACGCCTGGATCCAAGCCGCTTACCAGAAGGGCTGCTGGCGATTGCTGTTGATAACGAGCCTTGGCAATGGCTCGAAGTGCCCGTCCAGCAACGTGATAACAAAGGCAGCTGGTTTGGCCTGGCGGCTTTAGGTTTTAAGCTGCTAAAAAGTGCCAATGTAGTTAAGGCCGCACTAGCTGGCGCATCTTTAGCGGGTTATGCCTGGCTGTTTTCCTGGCAATTTGCTGTCATGCTGTTGGCGTGTCTTGTGATTCATGAATACGGCCATATCCGTGCTATGCGTTACTTCGGGTTAAAAACAAAAGGAATATACTTAATCCCATTTGTTGGTGGGTTAGCTGTAAGTGAAGACAAACTTACTACACGTTGGCAGAATGTGATTATTTCATTGATGGGCCCTGCTTTTGGTTTATTGGCCTCTCTGGTGGCTGTTGTACTGTACTATATTACCGGGCTGGAAATATTCGCAGGCGTCGCCGTGCTGAGTGCGTTGTTAAACTTATTGAATATGCTACCGATTGTGCCTCTGGATGGCGGTCATGTAGTGAAAAGTATCAGTTTCTCTATGCGCTCCTGGGCCGGGTTACTTGTTTGTCTGGCAGGGATCCTGCTGGGCGTGGTGATCAGCTATACCTTTGGTCTGATGTTGCTGGTGTTCTTTTTGGTGATTGGTACGATAGATATTTTGCTGGAATGGCGTGGTCGTCATCAGGCGCATTTAATCCCACTGGACCGCTATGGGCAGATTGTGTCAACGGCACTCTACGTGATTGTCTCTGGCGGTTTAATTGCCGTTATGTGGCACTTCGCAGACGCTGATAGCGTGTTGCTGAGCTTACCCATCAAAGTGCTGTCAAACTAACTGCTTGCCGGTCAGCGTTATGACCGGCATATCTTTGAGGTTAAGCCAGGGTCAGCAGAAGTGCTATGACAATCCCACTGACCAGCAGCTGGACCAGACAAAACCCCATAATGTCCTTTGCCTTTAAACCAGCAATGGCCAGTACGGGAAGTGCCCAAAATGGTTGTATCAGGTTGGTCCAGGCATCTCCCCAGGCGACGGCCATTGCAACACGTGCAATGTCAGCTCCTAACTCTTGTGCAGCAGGGATAACAATGGGCGCCTGAACGGCCCATTGTCCACCACCGGAAGGCACAAAAATATTGACCAACCCGGCACTGAGAAAGCTCCACAATGGCAGAGTTGTACTGGTACTGATCTCGACAAAGCCGCTGGAGATCTGTTGTGCCAGCCCGGTTTTGATCATCACGGCCATGATCCCCGCATAAAAGGGAAACTGGATCACAATACCTGCGCCCCCCTTGATCGCTTCTTGTAGGCTGTTCAGTAGATTGGCAGGTGTGCGATGTAGCAAGATGGCCAAAAACAAAAACAGTGCAATAACACTATTGAGGTTAAGCGTGCCGCCGGCGAAGAAAAAATAATGCAGCAGATAGCCACATCCCAATAACCCTATCAGGGTACCAACCAGTGTACTATGCTCAAGCCGCTCAGCTGGGGTTGGTGAAGCCGGGGGGCTATGTGGTTCAGGTTGTACCAGTTTTTCAGGATTGACGATGATCTGGGCTTCGGTTGGCGGCAGCATAAAACGGTTAAGCAACGGCATGACCACAAAAAGTGTACCTAAAATAAGCAGATTGAACGGTGCAAACAAAGTCTGACCTGTGTCCAGAATACCTATCTGCGCTTCAGCAAAATGCCCTGTGGTCGCGATGGTCAACGGTACCGAACCTGCCAGCCCGCCGTGCCAGACAATAAACCCGGAGTAAGCACTGGCAACCAGTAGCCGATAATCTACAGCAACCTGACGAGCGAGTGCTTTGGCGAACAAAGCACCGACCACCAGACCAAAACCCCAGTTGAGCCAGCTGGCCAGCATGGCAACCAGAGTCACCAGCATAATGGCCTGTGCAGGTGTACGAGCAAAAGTCGCTAATTTATTTAACGCCATGACACAAGGGCGGGTACTGGCTAACATATAGCCACAGACTAAGATCAATAGCATCTGCATGGCAAATTGCAGCAGGTTCCAGAACCCCTGTCCCCAGATGGAGAGTGCCTCTGTCGGTGTCGTGGGAGTGAACATGCTGGCAAGGGCGAGCACCAGCATAGTCAGCAGGCAGACAAAAATATAGGGGTCGGGTAAATAGCGCTCGACCAGTCGGCTGAGTGGCTGTGTTATACGGTTTAGCATGGCAAATTCCCATTGAATGTGCGCGACAAACAGCTTCTTGGCTTAGTGATTTAATTCACTAAAAGTTAGTCAATTAAGCTATATTAACAGCTGAGTGAGTCGCATGTTTTTTGTATTTTATTGATTATTAAATGTTTTTAATTCTGGCACAGAACGTGTTACAGATAAATCATACGTTTGAATTGTCTGCGCGTCACTATTCAACTGCGCAGTTAAATCTAAAGAAGAGAGGTCTTTATGGCAGGACAGGGTTCAGGAGGCAATGTAATTGCCGCGATATGTAATGTGTTTTTTCCGGGCTTAGGTCAATTAGTGCAGGGACGTTTACTGGCGGCTCTGATCTTTGCAGTCATCTGTGTTGGCGGATATGCACTTTGGTGGTTAGTAGTGCCTGCAGTGTTGGCGGCAATCGTGCAATTATGGTCGATCATTGATGCCGCTAAATACCGTTCTTCAGACTGATAAAATGGCCAGCCACAGGCTCAGTGAGGCGACACTTAACAGAGTAGATAACACTACACTACCAGCACTCACTGCCTGTTGAACCGATAGTTGACGCGCGACCAGGTAAGCGTTAATACCAAGTGGCGCTGCGCTCATCAAGGTGACAACCTGACGCTGCAGTGGTTCCAGCATCAGCAGGCTAGCTGTCAGATAAACACCTAGTGGCAATATCAACAGCTTGACTGTACTGAGTATCAGCGCGGGAAACCACACCGGACGAAACCCATATTGGACCAGGCTGGCACCCAATACAAACAGGGCGCCTGCAATGGCTGGTTTTGCAAACCAGTCCATGCCACTGAGCAGTAAGGTCGGGATAGGTAATTGCAGCAGGTTGGCTATCAATCCAAGGCTGATACTCAGTACAACTGGGTTCAGAAAGAGCGGCTTTAGCCACGTCATACCGCGGGTGTCTTTTTCTCGTGCCAGCATAAAGGTGAGAGAAAACAGCGCTGCGCTGTGCAAAGGGATGATCATAAATACCATTGCCGCGGCCTGTTCACCCAGTGCAGCCAGGATCACTGGGAGTCCCACAACCACTGTATTAGAGTAAGTGCTATTGAGAGCGCTAAGCGCAGCTTCTTTAATGGTACATTTTCTGTAAAGTTGCATGGTGCCAACAATGAGCAAATAGATGGCACAGACTGGTAAGTAAAAGGCCAGTAGCAGTCTGGCTGATGCAATATCCGACAGCTCTGCACGATACATACTTAAAAATAGCAGTACAGGGATCGTCAGATTAAAAATATAGACGCGGATCCCATCTAATTGTGCAGACGAAATAAACTGGGTGCGGGCAGAGATGAACCCACAGGTGACAACAAAAATCAGCGGAAACAGAATATCAATGAAAGTCACGGGTTACTCGCCAGTTGCGAACGATTATGGATCAGAGTGAAGCGCGTATTATACGGGTTTATCTGAGCTAAACAATGCACTGTCGCGCAGTTAGGGTATACTTACTTAGGTGTTTAATCATAACTTGAAGTTAGTATGGAGTATCAATTTATTCGCGATCCGATTGCTGGATTTCGCGTCAAAATGTCGGCTGAGCATGAGCTGGTTGGCCGCTGGTTGAATGATGAGCTTGCTCATGAAGAGGTGTCTGTATTTCTGGCACAACTTGAAGCATTAAAAACCAGTCGGGATGAACTTTGTCTTGAAGGGCGGGAAGTACGATTAACCGTTTCACACCAGGAAGCGATCTTTGAAGCCCATGATTTATACCACGAACAATCGGATGCGCTATCCGCTTTCAGTGATGACGCACTGTCTCTGGAAGAGTATGGCCTGAGTGCAGGTTGTGGCTTCGAAGATTTCGAAGCCTTGCTGCTCGACTGGCAGGAATTTATCCGTCGTCGTCGCTAGCTCGTTGCTTGCTGAGGCGGTGCTCCATATAGTTGCTCCGCCCGGTTAAATAGCACCCAGGATGTAAGAATATACTTGTCATTAGAGCGTGGCATGTTACCCCGATGCGTATGTGTGAAGTAGGCTGGGGCAATAACCATAGAACCTTGTTTTGGTTTAATCAGCTTATCTTGATAATGAAACTCGGTTTCGCCGCCTTCCTCTACGTCGTTGAGGTAAAACATAAACAAGAGTACGCGGTGCAACGCTTCGTTATGTTGTAATTGCGGGTAAACTTCGCTGTGCCAGTAGGGGTAACCGCCTTTGTTGATCGGGTAGCGTTGGGCCTGAATTGACCCCAAACGAAACAATTGTTGGGTTAAAATAGGTAATTGCGGTTTACCCACTTCCTCAAAATTATCAACGGTTAAATTGACTGGCTGGCCAGTTTTCGGATGGAATACACTCAGCCCGAACGCGCCGATCATCATAAAGAAATGCTCTTCAATATAATCGAACAGGTATTTTGACGTGGTTTGTTGAATGTGTGTTAATTGCTGAGCATAATCCGGGTATTGATTTAAATACAGATCCTGACTGACTTTCTTACTGAGATCGATACCGCCTGAGGTTGTACCCTGCGCCAGGTGGGGGCTGTTATCAAAAGTCTGAATAAACTGCTGGCAGAATTCGGGACTCAGTGCATTTTCATAAATGCGAATAAAATCAGTCATGTTGATATCCAAAATTGGTTAGAATTATTATGTTGTCAGAAACTCTTATGCCCCGTTTTAGTGAAACGGACGTGCTCGGACACATCAACAATACCGCACTCCCGGTATGGTTTGAAGCGGCGCGCACCCCTATTTTCAAAATTTTTACACCAGACCTTAATCCACATCAATGGAAGCTGATTGTTGCCAAAGTGGAGGTAACCTTTAAAGGCGAGTTGTTTTACGGGCAACAAGTTGAAGTTAAAACCGCCATTGAGAAGGTTGGTAACAGCTCTTTTGTGATCCTTCAGCAGGCCTGGCAGCACGGGGAGTGCTGCGCAGAAGGGCGCACAGTAATGGTGCGTTATGATTTTGCAAACAAAACTTCTCAGGCTCTGAATGATAAAGAAAAAGCTGAGCTGGCTGCCTACGCGCTTTAGATTTCACGCGCCATCTGACTCAACGATTCGTTGTCAGGTGTTGCCTGAAACTGGCGTCCAACGGCTGCGGAGATACAGGGTTTCACCACCAATTCATATCAGCTACAGATTGTGTTGTGTTGCCCGAGGGCATTGATGTCCAATAGCCGCAGCGGTGCTGGGGTTCACCACCAATTCATGTCAGCTAGCGACTGTCATGCGTTGCCCGAAGACATGGAAGTCCAATAGCCGCAGAGGTGCTGGGGCTCACCACCA
>NZ_JBSWYM010000041.1:0-11590 GCF_056161105.1 Pseudoalteromonas sp. AWH4_217
AAAGATTTTGTTAAAGGAAGTTCGGTCTCGCTGGCTCGACTTTCACGCTAACAAAAAATTATTGAAGCGGTGCTTCAATAAGCAAATTTTTGTCCCCTTCGTCTAGAGGCCTAGGACACCGCCCTTTCACGGCGGTAACAGGGGTTCGAATCCCCTAGGGGACGCCACTTACTTTAGTAAGTACCAAACTCGTATAGTAAGAGTCTAAATAACTAGTCCTAGTGACAAAAGATTTTGTTAAAGGAAGTTCGGTCTCGCCGGCTCGACTTTCACGCTAACAAAAAATTATTGAAGCGGTGCTTCAATAAGCAAATTTTTTGTCCCCTTCGTCTAGAGGCCTAGGACACCGCCCTTTCACGGCGGTAACAGGGGTTCGAATCCCCTAGGGGACGCCACTTACTTTTGTAAGTACCAAACTCGTATAGTAAGAGTATAAACAACTAGTCCTAGTGACACATTCAGTGTCCCCTTCGTCTAGAGGCCTAGGACACCGCCCTTTCACGGCGGTAACAGGGGTTCGAATCCCCTAGGGGACGCCACTTACTTTTTAGTAAGTACCACACTCGTATGGTAAGAGTCTAAATAACCAGTCCTAGTGACAAAAGATTTTGTTAAAGGAAGTTCGGTCTCGCTGGCTCGACTTTCACGCTAACAAAAAATTATTGAAGCGGTGCTTCAATAAGCAAATTTTTGTCCCCTTCGTCTAGAGGCCTAGGACACCGCCCTTTCACGGCGGTAACAGGGGTTCGAATCCCCTAGGGGACGCCACTTACTTTAGTAAGTACAAAACTCGCATGGTAAGAGTCTAAATAACCAGTCCTAGTGACACAGAACATTCTGTAAGAGAGAGAATAATGCCGTTCGCTTTTGCTGGCAAAAGACTCACCTCAGCGCAGAATTAGCAAATCAGTGATTTGCTAGACAAATTCTGCGTCCCCTTCGTCTAGAGGCCTAGGACACCGCCCTTTCACGGCGGTAACAGGGGTTCGAATCCCCTAGGGGACGCCACTCTTCTCAGCAGCACCATTTCATTCAATAACATCTTCTTTTTATCTTTTTAGACTCCTGTTCATACTTATCAATCTTAGATTTCAACATTTCAATGAAATTTTTCATATATTTCATTTACTTAAATTGTTTGATTTAAAACAAAGTTAGGGCTTTATTAACAAGCTCACCTACGAAAAATGGGTTAGTATCGCGTTTTTTAGGTGAGCATCATGGCCAAAAGACGTACCGATTATACGGATAAGGAAAATGATTATCCGGTCTCTTATAACCTGCTGTCTACCACAGATACTAAAGGGCGGATCACATATGCGAATCAAAGCTTTTGTGATGTTGCTGGCTTTGAACTGGACGAACTTGAAGGTCAACCACACAATCTGGTACGTCATCCAACCATGCCCAAAGCCGCCTTTAAAGATCTTTGGCAGTTTATAGGCTCCGGCAAGCCCTGGATGGGCATAGTAAAAAACCGTTGTAAAAATGGTGATCACTACTGGGTTAATGCCTATGTGACCCCCATCAAAGATCAGCATGGCCAAACCGCCGAGTATCAGTCGGTCAGAACCAAGCCTGAACGGGATGTGGTAAAACGGGCTGAAAATATTTATCAGCAGCTCGATAAGGGCGTTGCACCAGCTAAATTGACCCGCTCGTCTCTGTCTTTGTCCGCGCAGATGATGTTGATCCTGGTGGTGTCTTATATTTTGAGCATGGTATTTACCAGTTTGCCTGCGCCATGGAACTATATTCTGGAGACATTGTTGCTAGCAGGCGTACTCGCACTGACATATCAGCGATTATCCCCAGTTCGTCGGTTGAGTGAAAAAGCCAAGCAAGTCTACGACAACCCACTGATGCAAAAAATTTACCTTAATAAAGTCAATGATGTCGCAGCGATTGAGCTGGCACTGCTGGCACGGGGGTCTGAGTTACGCGCCGTACTTGGCAGGGTTCAGGACGCCAGCCAGCTGGTCGACCAACATGCGCAGGAAACGGTGTCGGAATGTCACAGCAACACAGAGTTGTTACAAGAGCAGCAGAGCCAGACAGGTTCTTTGGCTACGGCCATGAATGAAATGACGGCCGCTATTTCCGACATTGCCGGCAATACCAGTGACGCAGCGAATCGCTCAGAAGGTGCATTGCGTTCGGTACTGGATTCTAACTCTGTGGTGCAGGCCAGTATGCAAATCAATCACACTCTATGCAAAGAATTGAGCCGTACTCAACATGATATTGCTCAATTGAATGAGCAAACGGTGCAAATCGGCGGAGTTGTTGACGTAATACGAGATATTTCTGAGCAAACTAACTTGCTGGCTCTGAACGCTGCGATAGAAGCGGCAAGAGCTGGTGAGCAGGGCAGGGGGTTCGCTGTGGTAGCAGATGAAGTCAGGGCGCTTGCACAACGTACTCAGGAATCGACCAGAGAGATTGATGATATTGTCGCAGCTCTAAAGCAACGTGCCGAGCGCGCAGTAGAGGCCATTCAAAATGGGGTTGATAAGTCTAATGAATGTGTAGCGCAAGCGGAACAAACCAAAGAGAACCTGGCATCGATAGAGCATATGGTAAAAGATATTTCTGCTTTGAACTACGAAATCGCCACTGCAACTGACCAAATGTCGGGTGCAAGCAACGAAATAAACGATAAGGCGGTTAATATCTCTCAGCTGGCCAATGCGTCGATGCAAAGTGCAGACAACACCACCGCAGCAATGCGAAACACTGAGCAAGCGCTGGCAGATCAGGCATCATTGGTTGATCAGTTTTTGTTGAGGCTAAGTCGATAGCGCCGAAAGTATTAAAAATATGTGAATAGACTATTCCTTACTGGTATGATTTCGATTGGGTAATTTATGTGGCAAAATCGCCGCTTTTAACCTGGACATGCACATAATACCAATTTCACTTAATACCTGTTCAATTTGACGGAGCAAATATGACGCTAACGGCGTTAAAAATTTTTCATTTAGAACAACTAAATAGCAAAATTTTTGCCTCGCCTATATGGATGTAGGTGCCTCAGCAATAGCAGGACGCGGGAGCGGTGTTATCGACCCTATTTTCTCGCCTCAAAATAGAACACTTAATTAAGCAAATTGGTATAAAAATCACACAAAGGGATAATGAATGAGCAATTTACAGAAAACTTTAAAAATAGGTGCCGCAGCACTTGTCATGACACTGGCCAATACGCAAGTGAGCGTCGCAGGGGGTGATGGCGGTTATTTCTCTGGCAAAAAGCAAGACTGCGAAATCTGGAGAGACGTCGCACCTTACAACTGGGCGAATACCACGCGTGGTAATCAGTCCATGATTTTCTATTGCAACCGTGGCGGTTATACAGTCACCACAGTTGAGCTTAAGATCAAGCGATTAAGTGATAACACGGTCGTATTTCGTGAAAAAAGAAAACAAAACCTGACGGCTGGGTATGGTCACGGTTTTTATCCTGACCTGAGCGCGAATATCAATGAAGAATATAAAATGGAACTGGATTATACCTTCGTAAAATTGAAACACGGCAAGCCGGTCTGGGACAATAAAAAAACCAAAACCTGCAAACGCACTTTCACTCCAACTAATGCAAACTCGACACGTGGCGAAGTTTTCTGGTCAATCAAGAGCGCGGGAACAGCCTACAACAACAATGGCTGCCAGGGCGTGAGATTCGATATTCACTAAGCTCTACCAGGGGCTGGCGCAATAAGGTCAGCCTTAGCTTTACAGCCGGGATTTAACGATGAAAGCAAAGTACCTGATGATCAACGTGTTGTGCTTTATGCTCGGCTTTCTTTTGGCCGCCGTGTTACTGCATAAAGAAGTACCCCAGCACTATACCCCAGTAGGAGACAGTGAAAGCCTCGACACTATCCTCACACCTCACACAGAGGAACGCTCACTGCCATTAAACACAGCCCAGCCAGTCTCAGAAAAACGGCTTTACATCAGCGCTTCGCCTGCACCCCCAGAGCTTAAAGATGAACCTTCAAACAATGACGAAAACAAGGCCAGGCTACTATCAATAGCGCAGGACGTAGGGTTAGACAGCGGTATTTACCCGGATCTGGCTAGTTATGAAAATCAGGATATTACCAGACTGATTGAGCAGCATCTGCTGACAAACCTGCGTGCTTCACAGAGTGATGTGTATGCTCAGTTTGATGAGATAGAGCATTATCTGGAAGCCATGCCACAGATTGCCTCCGTGCAATTTTTTACTGATTTACTGACACAAGCTGAGCACAAAGGTGAGCTGTCTCAGAGTTTTGCCATCCACCTGCTGGCACAAAGCGTCGAGCAGTTTGAACCAGGCACAGAGCCGCTCAGCCAGATGCAGGATATTGTCGCTACAGCCCGGCACAGCGAAAGTGAACTGGTACGTCTGAGTGCCTTGGAGTCTCTGGTAACAATGAGCGCGGATCAGGCACAACTAAAGCGCCTGCTTGAACAGTTCCAGGCTGATGAGTCTGCGGTGATACAGGCAAAAATCACGCTGCTTAACTATCACATGGCACAGGCTGATAAATTAAATAACCATTGAGCAGGCACCCTAGCCCTTTTTTAATAAAAGGGGGCGCAAGTTTTAAGGCTGCTATAAGAGCGCACAGAAATAAATTTAATCAGGTGATCCTTTTAAACTAGGTGTTGTTATAATATAACATTGTTCAAGTTCAATTGTTCAGACAAGGCATCTGATATGCAAGCACCTGATCCTACTTCGGCCACGCTCAGCGTTGAACAAATGCTGGCTGCGCCCGAATCCGACTACATGAATGCCGCGCAACAGGCATTTTTCAGACAACGTCTGGTGGAGCTACACGATTCAACCAGAGCACGTATCCGTGATACCAAAGCGCAAATAATGAACCCACCTGAATTGGTCGATTTGAGCGACAGAGCATCGTGGGAGGAACAATGCCTGATCCTGATGCGCATTGTTGATCGCGAACAGAAGCTGTTACCCAAAATCCAGCAGGCGCTGGAGCGAATTCGGCTCAATGAATATGGCTATTGTCTGGAAACGGGAGAGCCTATTGGCATTGCCCGTTTACTGGCAAGGCCTACAGCGGAGCTGTGCGCAGATGTAAAGCTGTGCTCTGAACTCAAAGAGCACATGTACGTCAAAGAAAGGCATGTCTGACAAAACCTGAACCCACACACACTACCGTCAAAAACTGTGTAAGGTAATCAAGCAATGGCTAAGTTAAATACATCAAATTTACTGCCCGTGACCGTGCTGTCCGGTTTTTTAGGGGCAGGAAAAACCACGGTGCTGAATCATATTCTGAGCAACCGTGAGGGGCTAAAAGTGGCTGTCATCGTCAATGATATGAGTGAAATCAACATTGACGCTGCGACGGTACAAAATGAAGTCAGCCTCAACCGGGCTGAAGAAAAGCTGGTTGAAATGAGCAATGGCTGTATCTGTTGCACACTCAGAGAAGACCTGCTGGAAGAGGTAAATCGGCTGGCTAAATCGGGCAAATATGACTACCTGGTGATTGAGTCGACCGGTATTTCGGAACCTCTGCCCGTGGCTGAAACCTTTACCTTTGCGGATGAGCAAGGAGTAAGCTTATCTGACATCGCCACACTGGATACTATGATCACCGTAGTAGATGCGGTGAACTTTCTGAAAGATTACGACCGCGCAGAAGCTTTGCAGGACGTTGGAGAAAGCCTGGGTGAAGAAGATGAGCGGAGTGTGGCAGATTTACTGGTTGAGCAGGTCGAATTTGCCGATGTGTTGTTGATCAGTAAAACAGATTTGATCTCAGATATCGAGCTTAAACGTTTGCAAAGTATTCTGCGCACACTCAATACAGACGCTGAGCAAATCCCTATGGCACATGGCAAGGTGCCCCTGGCGCAGGTGTTAAATACCAAAAAATTCAGTTTTGAAAAAGCCCAGCAGGCGCCGGGCTGGCTTAAAGAGCTGCGGGGCGAGCACATTCCGGAAACGGAGGAATTTGGCATCAGCAGTTTTACCTTTTGTGCCAGAAGACCCTTTCACCCGCAAAAGTTCTATGACTTTTTGCACAGTGATGAACTGGCCGGCAAGCTTATCCGCTCAAAAGGGTTTTTCTGGCTGGCAACCAGACCTCAAATTGCTGGCAGCTGGAGTCAGGCTGGCGGTATCGCAAGGCACGGTGCAGCGGGACTATTTTGGAAAGCAGTACCACGGGATCAGTGGCCAGAAGACCCGGAATATATTGCCGCCATTGAAGAGCACTGGGTTGAGCCTTTTGGCGACATGCGCCAGGAATTAGTATTTATTGGCCAAGGGCTGGATAAAGCTGAGATTATTCGCCGTCTGAATGCCTGTTTGCTCAGCGAAGAGGAAGTCCTAAAAGGTCAGCAAGCGTGGAAATCATTGCCGGACCCTTTTCCTTCCTGGGAGCACTAAACAAACAGCAGCCAGGCAATCAGGCTGGCCGCCAGGCAGTAATAGAGCATGGGAACCAGGGTGTAGCGAATAATATCACCCTCTTTGCCGTGCAGGCCGACAACACTGGCGGCGGCAACCACATTAACCACCGCAATCATATTGCCGCCATTCGCGCCGAGCATCTGCAAGGCCAGTACCAGCTGCATATCTAACCCAGCTTCAGCCGCTAATGCTTGCTGAAAGCTGGCAAACATCAGGTTAGAAAAGGTCGCCGAGCCCGCGATAAACGCCCCCAACGCGCCCACTAAGGGCGCGATAAATAACCACAGATCACTCAGATGTATGGCAACCGTCTCGGCCAGTGCCATAGGCATAGAAGGGAGGGCGGCGTTATTGACGTCAGAGTGAAGAAAAATGCGCACCATAGGTACGGCTGCACTCAGTGCAATCAAAGAGGGGATTAACATACTGATACTGTTGTTGAGGGCCATGCGAAGCTGCGCCGCTTTGCCTTTTTGCAGCCAAAGTGCCAAGAGCGCGGTCACAACAAACACACTGCCAGGCAGGTACAGGGGCATCACATTCACAGAAATGGCCGACCCCAGGATCTGCTCCCATTCAAAGTTCACGCTTTGCAGCATGGCCTTAAAAGGCAGTGCGGGGATCCGGGTCAGCACCAGGAGTGTAGCAACCAAGACGTATGGTAACCAGGCTCTGAGTAAGCTCAGTGAAGGGACGTGTGTCTCTTCTGCTAGAGGTGCTATTGAGGCTTCGGTTTTCGGCAATAAGAACCCCTTACGTGCTAGAGGGCAGACGATGGCCAATCCTGCCATCGCGCCCAGTACAGAGGGAAATTCCGGCCCCAGCAACCAGGCGACGCCATAGGCAGGCAGGGTAAAAGCCAACGCACTGAAAATGGCAAAAGGCGCCATAACGAACCCGGCGCGCCAGCTGGGTGAGTCGCTGAAAAAGCGGCAATACAGCACAACCATGATCAGAGGCAGCAGGGCGGCGGCAATGATATCAATACCAATGGCAGTTGAGGCAATCTGCTTAACGTCGGCGTAATCGATATTCGCCGCACCCTGACCAATTCCGACAATCGCAGGTGTACCAACGGCACCAAATGAGACCGCACTGGAGTCGGCCACCAGTGCCAGCACCACGGCGCTCAGGGGTGTAAAGCCCAGGGCAACCAGTAAAGGGGCGGCAATGGCGGCGGGTGTGCCAAACCCGGCAGCCCCCTCCAGAAAACTGCCAAATAACCAGGCAATGATGATCAGCTGCACCCGCTTATCGGGGCTTATCCCGGCAAAACCATGTTTAATGGTGTGGATAGCGCCAGTTTGCTGCAGCACTTTCAGTAAAAAAATCGCCCCGAAAACAATCCACACTATGGTCATTGCGATGACCAGTCCCTCCAGCGTGGCGGCGGTAATATGCGCTAAAGGCACCTGCCAGATAAAATAAGCTGATAAGGAGGTCACGAGCAGGCTAAATGGCATTGCCTGCTTAGCAGGCAGTCTGAACAGGACCAACAGGATAAATACGCTGAGGATAGGCACCAGGGCCGTGAACAGTTGTGGTAGCGTCATCAGAGTTTAAGAAATCCATTACTTAATGAGATGAGCTTAGCATGCCAATAAGACAATGAATATTCTGTTTATTACTGAACAGCCATGGTCTTATTGGCGCGATAGGTTAACCAGAGGTTTTTTCTTTGAACTCACACAAGTCTTCAATAATACAGCTGCCACACTTGGGCTTTCTGGCCACACAGGTATAGCGACCCAGCAAAATCAGCCAGTGATGTACGTCGACTTTAAACTCTTTCGGCACCACCTTTTCGAGCTTTTCTTCAACCGCGACCACGTCTTTGCCCATGGCAAATTTGGTGCGGTTTGATACGCGGAAAATATGGGTATCGACAGCGATAGTGGGCCAGCCGAAGGCACAATTGAGCACCACGTTGGCAGTCTTGCGGCCCACGCCAGGCAGGGCTTCCAGCGCTTCACGATTTTCTGGCACTTCGCCGCCATGCTGCTCCATCAAAATGTGGCACATCTTGTAGACGTTATTGGCTTTGGAATTAAATAATCCGATGGTTTTGATGTAGTCCCTCAGGCCTTCCACACCCAGATCAATAATTCCCTGTGGCGTGTTAGCGACTGGGAACAACTTACGGGTGGCTTTATTCACACTCACGTCTGTGGCCTGCGCTGATAAAGTAACGGCGACCAGCAGCTCAAACGGTGAGGTATATTCTAGCTCCGTCTCCGGGTTAGGGTTGTCATCCCGCAGACGGGTGAGAATTTCGAGTCGTTTTGCTTTATTCATAGTACTGACTTACTTGCTGTTGATCCTATCTGAGCTCAGTGGGAGAGTGACGGCTCTCCCATAGCGCGTTAATCTAAGCTGGTGACGCGGGCACGGGGCGCTTTCTCCGGGCTGGCGACGGGCTCAGCCTGGGCCTCTTTACGTGCATCAATATAGTTTTTGGCAGCGATGATTAACCCCAACCCTAAAAAGGCACCTGGCGGTAAAATGGCCACCAGAAACTGGCTGTCGAACTCTATGACTTCGATGCGTAATGCGGTTGCCCAATCACCTAGTAGCAGGTTGGCCCCGTCGAACAGAGTGCCCTGACCAATCAGCTCACGCATGGCACCCAGCAATACCAGTACAGCACCAAACCCAAGACCCATCATGATCCCATCCCAGGCTGATAATAGTGGCGTGTTTTTTGAGGCATAGGCTTCTGCCCGGCCGATGATGGCACAGTTGGTCACAATCAGCGGAATAAAGATCCCAAGTGACTGGTACAGACCGAAAGTGTAAGCATTCATCAGCAGTTGCACTATGGTTACAAAGGCGGCGATGATCATCACAAATACCGGGATCCGAATGTCTTTAGGTACCCAGTTTCGCACAACGGAAACTGTGACATTGGATCCAACCAATACAAGCAAAGTTGCCAGCCCCAGGCCCAAAGCGTTGGTTATCGTGCTGGTGACGGCCAGCAACGGACACAGACCCAACAGCTGGACCAGTGCCGGGTTATTCTTCCACAGACCTTCATGGGCGAGTTGTTTAAATTCACTCATCGATGGTCTCCTGACAGTGGTTTGGCTCTGCGAACAGCGCGTCAAAGTTGCTGCGAGCATACCAGGCAGCGGCATTGACGCTCTGCACTACGGCGCGTGGTGTAATCGTTGCGCCGGTGAATTGGTCAAACTGTCCGCCATCTTTTTGTACATTAAAAGCGGGGTCTTGCTCCTGAGTCACGGTTGTTCCACTGAAACGGGTGATCCAGTCAGATTTGGCCAGTTCAACTTTATCGCCAAGCCCGGGAGTCTCCTCGTGGCGAGTGACCCGCACACCGGCAATTTCACCGGTGTTATAGACCGCGCTGAGTATGTCGATATTACCGCTATAGCCACGTGGGGTGATATGTTGCACCAGCAAGGCGACTGGCTCATCCTGTAAGCGCGCGCGGTAGATAATATGCGGGCCATTGGGGCCAAGCTCTGGAGCATCACTCAAAGTACAATCCAGGTAAAGCTCGTTGTCGTATTGCGCCTTTGGAATGACCTGGGTCAATACGCGCATTAGGTGGCGTTGTTCCTGTTTGGCAATCTCTGGCGCTGTAAAGGTTTGTACCAGCGCAACACTGCCGGTGGTCGCCAGTGCAAAGGCGGTCAGGATCAGGCCGTTCTTTTTCATCGATGACAGGATCATGAGCTTGCTCCATGCCCGTAAGTACGAGGCTGCGTATAGTAATCAATCAAAGGTACCGCCATGTTCATGATCAGCACGGCAAAAGCGACGGCATCCGGATAGCCACCAAAGTGGCGGATCAGATAAACCAGCAGGCCAATCAGCGCACCATAAATTAAACGGCCACGGTTGGTGGTACTGGCCGATACCGGATCGGTGGCAATAAAAAACGCGCCCAGCATAGTTGCACCACTGAGCAGGTGGAAAAGCGTACCTGCCTGGGTTGCAGGTGACACAACATAGCCAATGCCGCTGCACACTGCCAGGGTCACGATAAAAGCCACCGGGATATGCCAGTTAATGACTTTGGTTTTTAGCAGGTACAAACCACCCAAAAGATAGGCCAGGTTCACCCACTGCCAGCCTTGTCCGGCATAGTCGCCGAATGCGACGTTATCAGTGGCTTCTGAAACAGTCAGGTTTTGTGATACGGCCGTTTTTACATGGTCCAGCGGTGTGGCTGAGGTGGTGCCATCAATCACCTGGCGGGCTTCTGCCAGCGGGACGCCCGACAGGGTTTGCTCGGTAAAAATGAGTGCCAGTTGATCCAAAGCGGACTGCGGCGTTGCTTGTATCTCCATGATGGGGGTCCAGCTGGTCATTTGCACCGGAAATGAGATCAACAGCAACACATAAGCGGCCATGGCGGGGTTGAACAAATTATAACCCAGCCCGCCATACAGCTGTTTAACAATCGCAATGGCAAACACACAGCCAATTACGGTGACCCACCAGGGGGCCAGAGGTGGAATGCTCACAGCAAGCAATACGGCAGTCAGCCAGGCACTGCCATCACTGAGCGTTGGCCACACTGGGCGGTTGCGCAGTTTCATCATTGCGGCTTCGGCCGCGCTGACCGTTAACAGTGCCAGCAAGAGCTGAAACAGGGTGCCGGGGCCGAAAAAGTAACTTTGTACCAGAATGCCCGGGATACAGGCGGCGATAACCGTCAGCATCAAACGGCTGAGGGTTTTGTGGCTGTGGTTGTGGGGCGATGAAGCCATGGTTAATTTCATGACGGATCATTTCCTTCTTGGTCTTCGGCTGCGGCCTGCTTTTTTGCTTTTGCGCGTGCAACAGCGGCTTTAATTGCGGCCTGACGTTTTTCTTCGGCGCTAAGCGGCGCTTCATGAGTGCTTTGCGGGTCGTCGCCAGGTTCAGCGCCTGTTTGCTGCTCGGCTTCTTTAGCGGCTTTCTTCGCTTTAGCACGGGCAATCGCAGCGGCGACGGCAGCCTTGCGAGGATCTTCCGGCTCAGCAGAGGTTTCGGCAGGTTCAGCGTCTGTTTGCTGCTCGGCTTCTTTAGCGGCTTTCTTTGCCTTAGCACGGGCAATCGCAGCGGCGACGGCAGCCTTGCGAGGATCTTCCGGCTCAGCAGAGGTTTCGGCAGGTTCAGCGTCTGTTTGCTGCT
>NZ_JBSWYM010000042.1:0-11476 GCF_056161105.1 Pseudoalteromonas sp. AWH4_217
CGGGATGACAGGCTTTGAGTGCAGAATAGCGGGCTTGGGATGCTGACAAGATATACTAGATTCGCTGAGCGTATTGCCTTTTGGGTGGTTCCCGGCTCGGAGGCCGGGATGACAGGCTTTGAGTGCAGAATAGCGGGCTTGGGATGCTGACAAGATATACTAGATTCGCTGAGCGTATTGCCTTTTGGGTGGTTCACGGCTCGGGAGCCGGGATGACAGGGTTTTGAGTGCGAAATAATTGAGTACATCATGCACTCCGCCATCTAAACGCCAGCTCCGTTGTCCTACGCCCCCTCCCAGTCATCCCGTGCTCGACACGGGATCTACTCACAGGCGACTCCGCAAGATGGAATTACTCAGATGCAAAACACCTCTCGTTACTATCTGTGGTATGTGTGTTGTATTTGGAATGGTTCCCGGCTCGGAGGCTGGGATGATGGGGTTTTGAATATGAGATTGAGGCAATTTGAGCACAGGATGGCGTGCCTTATCAGGGTCGGGGTGATTAATTTATGAATTCAGGGTTTTGCTGACTATCAAAGCAAGTGAGATGTGCTGTACAGAGCCATATATCGGAGGAGAATACCTCTTTATGAATAATCGAATTACACAGCCTGAGCGCTTAATACGTTCATTATAACAAGGTGTTTCTGATTTATTATCTGACGTCTGACTGGGCTAAAGAAATATAAAGCAGTGCAGGTGAGTGTGTTCTGGGAGGATATTCGAGAGTCATTCAAACTACGGAATGACTCAACGATAACGTGGCTACTCAGCGCTCAGAATACAGGAGAAAAGGTTACATGCGCCGCTATTCCACTTACATTTGTTCGAACAAGCTATCTGTACTCAAGCCCTCATGCTGCAGGATGTCTTTTAAACGGCGTAGTGCTTCAACCTGAATTTGACGCACACGTTCACGGGTTAAGCCGATTTCACGGCCCACATCTTCCAAAGTTGATGGCTCATACCCCAGCAGGCCAAAACGACGTGCAAGCACTTCTCTTTGTTTCGGGTTCAATTCACCCAGCCAGTCAACGATATGGCGGTTAATGTCTTTATTTTGAACTTCGCTTTCCGGCTCGTAACCACGCTCGTCAGCAATAATGTCTAATAACGCTTTGTCATTATCCCCGCCGATAGGCGTGTCCACAGACGTAATTTTCTCGTTCAGACGCAACATCTTACTGACATCTTCAACCGGTCTGTCGAGTGACTCTGCGATTTCCTCCGCAGTCGGTTCATGATCCAGTTTTTGAGTCAGTTCACGTGCTGTACGGAGGTACACATTGAGCTCTTTGACCACATGGATAGGTAAGCGAATAGTACGAGTCTGATTCATTATGGCCCGCTCAATGGTCTGACGGATCCACCAGGTCGCATAAGTAGAAAAGCGAAAACCTCGTTCCGGATCGAACTTCTCAACGGCTCGGATCAGGCCTAGGTTTCCTTCTTCAATCAGGTCAAGCAACGCCAGTCCCCGATTGTTGTAACGCCGCGCAATTTTTACAACCAGTCGCAGGTTACTTTCGATCATACGTTTACGTGACGCCTCACACCCTTTCAGCGCCTTACGTGCGAAGTACACTTCTTCCTCGGCACTGAGCAGAGGCGAAAAGCCAATTTCTCCCAGATACAATTGGGTTGCATCCAAATTCTTAACGCTGTCGTCCTTGGCGAAAAGTTCTTCATCATTTTCTATATCTTCGAGCAGCTCCGTTTTGGGCTCCTCTACTGAAACATCTTCAAACTTCTCGTCCAATTCTGGATTTACTTTACTATTCAATTTTGCTGTTTGAGCCATAAGCATCCCCCCAAGCGAATAAGTGACAGTTTTCCATCATTACGTCGATAGGCTATTTTTTAGGCAAGTACCTACCAGGATTTACGGCTTGTCCCCTATAACGGATCTCAA
Organism: Pseudoalteromonas sp. AWH4_217; assembly: GCF_056161105.1. Classification (NCBI taxonomy): domain Bacteria; kingdom Pseudomonadati; phylum Pseudomonadota; class Gammaproteobacteria; order Alteromonadales; family Pseudoalteromonadaceae; genus Pseudoalteromonas; species Pseudoalteromonas sp. AWH4_217. Next base: position 1,916 of record NZ_JBSWYM010000042.1, read on the forward strand.
ACCGCAACGCAACAGATGTCGCGTCTGTATCTCCCATTTCGGCAATTTTTTGCCCAGCTTTAACTTGCTGCTGCTCTCTTACTAGCAATTTGGAATTGTGGGCGTACGCGCTCAGATAATCATCTGTGTGTTTAAGTATGATTAAATTGCCGTATCCCCGTAACGCACTCCCTGCATATACAACAACGCCATTTGCCGCAGCTTTAACAGATGTTCCCTTTTTATTTGTAATCTGAATTCCCTTATAGCCGTTTTCTTTGACAGAAAAACGTCGGGTCACCTTACCAACTGCGGGCCAGCGCCATCGTACCTTATTATTTGACAACTGTTTGGTATGACTGGATTTTTCGCTGGCTTGCTTTTGAACATACTCTCGTTGCTTAGGTCGATCAAGCTCTTTTTTCGGTGAAATGTTATTTTTTTGTTTTTTATCAGTTAATTTTGCGGTTTGTTCTGACTGCTTTTTAGACGCTTTATACGTCTTTTTTGGATAGTCTAATGAGATTATCTGACCGGGGAAAATGGTGTAGGGAGGCTTAATTTTATTGATTTTGGCAACAGTCCTAACATCCTTATTTGCACTAAAAGCAATAGCAAACAAAGTGTCACCTTTTTTAACCTTATATTGATTATTTTTTATTTGAATTTTTTGTTTATAACTGGTCTTACCTTTGGAGAGATTCACAACCGGAGCGGGGGAATGCGGCGTGGTACATGCGGCCAGAAAATAGCACAATAGCAAAAGAGTATTGATGCGCGCCCGATTCATGCCTTGATTACTTTCCGCTTGTTAATTCGACCATCCACTTTAGCATACTCAACTGGATTTTCTCGCTTTTTTTGTCAAGTCTAGCTCAGTGCACCCGGAATTAAAGGAACAAAACGTACCTCTGCCAGTTTATTTTCAATGAACTGCTGACCTTTCCTTTGGTACATGGTGAGGATCTGATGCTGTTCACCAACAGGGATCACCATCACGCCCCCATCACAAAGCTGATCCAACAGCGCCTGAGGTACTTGTACCGCCGCAGCGGTTACTATAATGCCCTCATAGGGGCCTTTCGAGGCCCAGCCCTGCCAGCCATCGCCATGCTTCATAGCAACATTGTACAGATCCAACATATGTAAGCGACGTTTTGCCTGCCATTGTAGTGCTTTGATCCGTTCAATGCTGTACACCTCGTCAAACAGCTGAGCCAGCACGGCCGTCTGATACCCAGAGCCAGTGCCAACCTCCAGCACTTTTTTAACTACCCCGGCCTGGCGCAGCAGCTCGGTCATTCGCGCAACCACCAGAGGCTGAGAAATCGTTTGCCCCTGTCCAATCGGCAGTGCCGTATTTTCATAGGATTTGTGTTGCAGCACAGTATCAACAAACAGATGCCGGGGTGTGATCTCCAGACAATTCAGTACCTCAGGGTCGTTGATACCATGGCGCGCGAGTGTTGCAACCAATGCCTCCGCGCTGCGTTTATAGTTTTTGAGCAATGTACTTACTCCTGAGCGGCTATCCAGCTTGACAGAGAATCCAGGCTTTCATGTGCCGTCATATCTACTTTCAGCGGTGTGATGGCCGCATAGCCTTGTTTAACAGCGTAGAAGTCTGTACCTTCACCGGCATCCAGCTCCTGGCCCAGCGAACCATACCAATAGACATCTCTGTTCCAGGGATCCAGCTGCCGGGTCATCGTTTCGGCTTTATGTCTGGCACCCAGACGAGTCACCTGCATACCTTTTAAGTCGGACAGGGGGATATCTGGCACATTGATATTAATGATCTGATCTTTGGGCAGTGGGTGGCTTTTCAGTGCTTTGATGAGTTTCACCGTAACAGCCGCCGCAGTTTCATAGTGTGCTTCACGTTTTGAACACAGTGATACAGCAATGGCAGGTAAACCGAGATGGCGACCCTCAGTCGCGGCAGCAACGGTACCCGAATAAAGCGTATCGTCGCCCAGGTTGGCGCCGTTATTGATACCAGCTACCACCAGATCCGGGGCTTCATCGAGTAGCTGATTCACTCCCAGATGCACACAGTCGGTGGGGGTTCCGTTGACACTTACAAAGCCATTATCCAGTGTCGTTGCCCGCAATGGGTTTATCAGTGTCAGTGAATTACTTGCACCACTACAATTACGGTCGGGCGCAATTACCACAACTTCAGCAATTTCACACAATGCTTTGTAGAGTACGTCAATGCCTTTTGCATGTACCCCATCGTCGTTACTGAGCAGTATCTTCATCTTGGTTGCTTCCTTTTTTATCGTAGTTGCGATGGCTGACATCCTCATGATGAACCAGTTCACGCAGTATCGCGGTGGCATAGCACCCTTTAGGTAAATCAAAACTAAGCTGAATTGTTGTGGCATCCAGGGATTTTACCTGCAGGTTTTCGGGTATCACCCGCAGCGCCCTGCGCTCATTTTTAAGCCCTAAAGTGCCCAGTCCCTGCCACCATTCAGCAAAGGGTTTGAGCCACTCTATCTCAAGTGCGGTAAGGCCTTTTTCGCCTTTACCCAGTAAAGGAGCAGACAACACAATATCCGCTTCAAGCAGCCGAACTATCAACTCATCACTGATGTCTTCTTCAAAGAACGCATTGCTGCCACTGAGCATAAAAACTTCACGGTGCCAGGTCTTTGCCAGACCATGTTCTGCAACCCGCCTTGAAACCAGCTGATTAAAAATATGTGAGCGTGCGGCCGAGATCACCAGACCTCGTAATTTTTTATCACGGATCCGCTCTCCCTCAAACAATCTTTGTGCCATTTCCAGGTTATAGCCATCATGACCAAAGCGCTGCTCACCAAAATAATTGGGCACCCCCTGGCGCACTGCGTTAACGCGTGACAACAGATCCAGTGGTTCACTGACATTACGTAGTGTGATGGTAAAACGATTACCTTTGTGACATCCGGTACGTAATTTTCGATTGTGACGAATCTGCTTAAGCACAAACAGGCTATCGCTGTTAAGTTCGTTGAAATCCCGTGACTGCTTAATTGGCACCGGGACACTAAACCATTGAGTACAGACACCATGACGGTCTTTGAGTCCACCGTAGCTGACATCCCTTGGCGCTACGCCGGCAAACTCGGCCAGCTTACGGGCAATAAAGGCGGTGTTCTCGCCTTTCTTCACAATCTGCAAGCAGACGTGTTCGCCTTCCCCGGTAAATTCAATGTCGAGGATTTCATCAACCATAAAATCTTCAGGCTGAGATTTAAAGTCAGCATGCGCCTGCGGTTCACCATATAAGTAATTGAGCTCAGATACACAGGTTTTCACACTAAGCCACCTTCGTCAGCAGCACCACAGCATGGCTGGAAATGCCTTCTTTTCTGCCTTCAAACCCCAGCTTTTCGGTGGTCGTCGCTTTGACATTAACCTGGCCAATGTCGGCATTACAGTCCGCCGCAAGATTCGCACGCATGGCGTCAATATGCGGACGCATTTTGGGAGCCTGAGCCACTATGGTTACATCCAGATTACCAAGTTGATAACCCAGCTCACTAACTTGCTCCATGACGTTACGCAGCAGGATACGGCTGTCGATGTTTTCAAACTCAGCCGCTGTATCGGGAAAGTGTTTGCCAATATCACCCAGAGCCAGCGCACCGAGTAACGCATCACACACGGCATGAATAGCGACATCACCATCGGAGTGTGCAATAAAACCTTGTGTATAAGGGATCTTCTCACCACAAATCGTCAGCGGGCCTTCACCACCGAACTTATGAACATCAAACCCGTGACCTATGCGAATCATAGTGACCTCTCTTTACTTTGTTGTGACATCAGAAAACTGGCCAGCGCATAGTCTTCCGGTGTGGTAATTTTAATGTTGTCTGAGCGGCCACTGACTAATCGAACCGGCAGCCCAGCATGCTCGATGGCCGACGCTTCATCGGTGATTTGAACTTGGTCTTGCAGTGCCTGCTGCAATGCATTCAGCAGCTGCTGATATGGGAAAAACTGGGGTGTCAGCGCCTGCCATAAGGTCTCTCGTGGCACAGTTTCTTCGCTATGACTGGTACCGCGCTTAATGGTATCTTTGACTTTACTTGCCAAAATGCCGCCTTCCTGATGCGCTAAGCATTGCTCAATCAGATTGGTGATATCACTTACTTCTACCAAAGGTCTGGCAGCATCATGAACCAACACCCAATCCGGTGGCGTGCTCTGCATAGCCAGCAAGGCATTCAGAACAGAGTCGGCACGTTCTTTTCCACCCGTAACTCGCCTCACGTTCAGTCCACCTAGTGACAACTCACTAAAATAGCCATCGGTTTCGCTTACCGCCACGAAGATTTGGTTTAACTGTGGCAGTGCAGCCAGTTTATTGAGCGTATGCTCAAGCACGGTTTTGTCGCCAATTTTAAGGTATTGTTTAGGGTGGTTCAGTCCCATTCTGGCCCCAACGCCAGCAGCAGGAACAACCGCTGCAATTGTAGTTGATTTATTCATCGTGCTTCTTTGACAGTACGCGGATAAAGGTTTCGTTGGGTTTGATCATACCCAGTTCGTGACGAGCACGCTCTTCTACCCCTTCGAGTCCAAGCTTCAGATCTTCGATATCCGCTCTGAGTAATTTATTGCGTTTGGCCAGATCGGCATTGGCAGCCTGATGCTTGTCTACGGCTGTTTTGATACGCCTGAAGTCTTCAAGACCATTGTGCCCAAACCACAAGTTATATTGGGTATATGCACACAGACATAGCAATGCAAGTTGAAAATATCGCATTCGGGCTACCTTAATTGCTTTACAGGATCATGCATTGCACCTGGCAATGTGCACTACTTGCGTTGTTGTTTTTTTCTAACGTTTGCCCAGTTCACACTGCTGGCCAGTAACATTTCGCGTAAACCCAGCGTTCTGGGCGGTAGTATTTTATGATAATGCCAGCGGTGACCACAACAGGCAGCGGTCATTAACGCTTTACTTGGTTTGAGTAAATAGCGCGTTGCAGGTAAACCGGCCATTTGCTCTTCATCAATTGCATTACCTGAACAGTCAAACCAACCAAACTGGTTACAATGCCAACGCCCGTCGCGAGTCTGATCCAGCGTATCTAAATGCACACAAGTAATACCACTGTCGACGACCATGACAGGCACCACCAAACCAACAGAGGCATGTGTTGTATAATAAGCTTTGGCTTCATTACAGTGCCATTGGGGGCATTTACGTTGCCTGGCCAGCCAGCAGCCGTTGTGGCTATCCAGTTCGAGGGGAACTTCACCGAGCACAATATGTGTCGCGGCTCGCTCAACATAGTAAGGCAGGCTACTTAGCCGCCTTTGCAGACGGTCCAGATCGGGTTCAGCAGATAGGCCCGGTATTTCACGCGCGTAGAAAACATTTGCCAGCTCAGCATACGCCAGCCGGGTTGCTTCATCCTGCCATATCGTGCTTTGTTGCTTAGTGTGACCTTGACTGTTCAAAATGCCTCCTTTACACAGAGGTTATATCACGACCACACGGTTAAATATAGCGCACGAATATGAAAGCCACCGCTAACGGGTCGCCAAGACCTTACGGATTTTTAGGCCGCTTACCGAGCCTGGCTTCTCCGGATTCACTGAACATCACCGCCGTATCGCGCTTCTTACCCAGCAACAGGCTGCCATCCGCCAAAAACATAAAGTTCTGCCAGGTCCGCTTAAACACATCAAACTGGGTTTCAATGATCAACTCTCGCGACATACAAAAGTACACTGTGGTGTTGTCTTCCCAATTTAAAAAGTCACAAATGGTGTCTGGCAGGGTTGCTTCACCGGCTTCCCACGGCCCTTCCCAGTCCAGGCTTTCCTGCCAGTTTTCTTCTTTACCTGGCCAGTCATGGGGCGTAAAAAAGTCGGGATGATCCTGCTCTCGACTTACCATAGTGGTCCACAGTACCGCCGCACGTTGCTCAGTCATCGGCTTGATCCGAGCCAGGTCGGCCTCATCAATGGGCAAATCCTGATGACGAAACACCCAGGCTTTCTTGAACGCATCGAGCGCAATATAATTCATGTCTGATACCTATTAATTAAAACGCTGACATTATACCTAATTGGAGCTATGACCGTGAACAAAGAACTCAAACCCGGCATTTATCAACATTACAAAGGCCCGAAATATCAGGTGCTATTTGTTGCCACACACAGTGAAACAGAAGAAGCCATGGTGGTATACCAAACACTCTATGGCAACTTCGATCATTGGGTCAGGCCACTTAGCATGTTCTGTGAAATGGTCGAAGTAGATGGCCAGCAGCGCCCACGGTTTACGTATCTGGGAGTCGCCGAATGATGAGCATTTGCACTGCCCTAACACGCTGTGGCACACTGGGATTCTATCACTCATCAGACCAGAGTTAAGAAGTTTATGTTCAAAGGTACCGAGTCCTATATTGCCAGCACGGCACTGCAACAAGCTGTGAATGCAGCTGTGATCCTGGAAAAACCATTACTGATCAAAGGGGAGCCTGGCACAGGTAAAACCCTGCTGGCTGAAGAACTGGCAAAAAGTCTGGATACAGAGCTTATTCAGTGGCACATTAAATCGACGACCAAAGCACAACAAGGCTTGTACGAGTACGATGCTGTATCACGCCTGCGTGACAGCCAGCTGGGTGACGCACGCGTACATGATATTGGCAACTACATTATTCAGGGCAAGCTGTGGCAGGCCTTTACTCAGGCCAAACGTCCTGTCCTGCTGATCGATGAAATCGATAAAGCTGACATAGAGTTCCCTAATGATCTGTTGCTTGAACTGGATCGCATGGAGTTTCATGTTTATGAGACCGGTGAGCAGGTTAAAGCGCAGGTTCGCCCTATCGTGATCATCACCTCCAACAACGAAAAAGAGCTGCCCGATGCGTTTTTACGTCGTTGTTTCTTCCACTATATCGATTTCCCAGACAAGGAAGAAATACAGGCAATCATTGATGTGCACTTTCCGGCCATCAAACCACGCTTAGTGAAACAGGCATTAGAGGTCTTTTTTGACTTGCGCAGCGTGGCAGGATTAAAGAAAAAGCCCAGTACCAGTGAGCTGCTCGACTGGCTCAAACTATTATTGGCAGAAGACATAGATCCAGAAACACTTCAGGACCGCAGCCATAAAGGCGGATTGATGCCCCTGTTTGGTGCACTGCTGAAAAACGAGCAGGACGTCACTTTACTTGAGAAACTGGCCTTTTTAGGTAAGCGCTGATCATGTTGATCGACTTTCTATTCACGCTTAGACACTATGGGGTGAAAGCCAGCCTGCGGGAGCTACTGGACTGCCTCAATGCACTGGATAAAGGCGTGTGTTTTGCCGATATCGACGGGTTTTACCATCTGGCCAAAACCATCTTTGTCAAAGACGAAACTCAGTTTGATAAGTTTGACCGTGCCTTTGCCGATTACTTTGAAGGGGTTGAGTCTCTGGATCTGTTCAGCCAGTTACAGCAAAACGCCCTGCCTCAGGACTGGCTGCGTAAAGAGCTTGAAAAGCATCTGAGTGAAGAAGAAAAAGCCAAGTTGAAAGCTCTGGGTGGACTCGACAAGTTACTGGATACCTTAAAACAAAGGCTTGCAGAACAGCAAAAACGACATGCCGGTGGCAACAAATGGGTGGGGACTGGCGGTACCTCTCCTTTTGGGGCATATGGTTATAACCCTGAGGGTGTCCGGATTGGCCAGGACGGCAGTCGCCACCGCCGTGCAGTCAAGGTCTGGGATAAACGTCAGTATCGCAACCTTGACGCAGACAGTGACATCAGTAACCGCACTATCAAGCTGGCACTCAAACAGTTGCGTAAATTTGCCCGCAGTGGCGCCAGCGATCAACTTGACCTGAATGAAACCATCCGGGCTACGGCTAAGCAAGGCGGTATGCTGGATGTGAAAATGGCCCCTGAGCGGCATAATGCTGTCAACGTCATTATGCTGTTCGATATTGGCGGCTCGATGGACGATCACATCCAGATCTGTGAACAGCTATTCAGCGCTGCACACAGCGAGTTTAAACACCTTGAGTTTTTCTACTTCCATAACTGTGTGTACGAACATGTCTGGCAGGATAACGACAGGCTGGATAACACCTTGCTCGATACACACCAGCTGATCAACCGCTTTGGCCGGGATTACCGTCTGATCTTTGTCGGTGATGCCACCATGGGCCCCTATGAAATAGCCTACCCCGGTGGCAGTGTTGAGCACTGGAATCAGGAGGCCGGATCAGTGTGGTTACAAAGGCTAACTCAGCATTTTGATAAAGTTGCCTGGCTCAATCCACAGCCGAAAGCCCACTGGCCCTACTACCAGTCGATTGGCCTGATCGATGAGCTGATGGCTGGCCGCATGTTTCCATTAACCTTAGATGGGCTTAGTGAAGCAATTAAAGAGCTAAGCTAATAAAAGTACAAAGTGCAAAGTACAATGATAGCGAGCAGCGCGAGTACATTTACTTTGCGCAAAGGTGAATTGCGACCGAAGCAACGCTTCGCAGTTCGAGGAAGTGAGCGCACGGACCCACATGGATGTGGGGAAGTAGAATAATTCAGGAGCAATTATCGAGATGCGCAAAGGGCGATGAGAAACCGAAGCAACGCTTCGCAGTTCGAAGAGGTGAGCGCAGGGACCCACATGGATGTGGGGAAGTAGAATAATGCAGGAGCAATTATCGAGATGCGCGATGGGACCAAGCTTCATGGATGAATAGACAACACAGCTCTATCTACACGCTTCTATAAATGACATAAACGCAAAAAAGCCTACTTCTTTCGAATCCAGCTTTTCTTGATTGAAGTCTGACAATGATTGTCGAATTTCAGTGCAACTCATACTAACGGTGTGGCCTGTTCGAAGATCCCGCATCAAGTGCGGGATGACGATAGTATGGATTTGTATGAATGGAGAAATACATGACACTTCGTCAGAAATCGCTCTATACATCATGAAAGCAAGGAGTATGTTTGAGCCGGCGTATTTACTACACGTAAAGTGTGGCTTTCCTGCAGCGGCTCCAGGTTTTCCCAGCTCTACCACACCTCCAACAACAACTCCATTGTCATCCCGCACGCGATGCGGGATCCATTTAAACCCGTTTTTCAGTGCTGAGTAGGTTTGCTTCGATGTATTTGTCATGCCTGCGATGTGGTCTGTTGGTAGATCCCGCATCAAGTGCGGGATGACGGTAGTGTAGATCTGTTTGAATGGAGAAATACATGACACTTCGTCAGAAATCGCTCTATACATCATGAAAGCAAGGAGTATGTTTGAGCCGGCGTATTTACTACACGTAAAGTGTGGCTTTCCTGCAGCGGCTCCAGGTTTTCCCAGCTCTACCACACCTCCAACAACAACTCCATTGTCATCCCGCACGCGATGCGGGATCCATTTAAACCCGTTTTTCAGTGCTGAGTAGGTTTGCTTCGATGTATTTGTCATGCCTGCGATGTGGTCTGTTGGTAGATCCCGCATCAAGTGCGGGGTGAATTGCGACCGAAGCACCGCTTCGCAGCGCAATGAACGCGAGGCATGGACGCCGAGCCGGGAGCCCTCCACAGGGAAGTGTGTCCA
>NZ_JBSWYM010000043.1:0-11301 GCF_056161105.1 Pseudoalteromonas sp. AWH4_217
ACAGTTTAAAAGCGGACAAAATTAAGTTGGCTGGTTTCGCTCCGCTTCACATTATAGCCAACCAAATTTTGCCTTTTAACTGAGGCGTTATACGTTTCTATGGTTCGGTGTTAATTAAATGTCTGAAAACGCAACGAAAATCGCAAAGAGTTTGCTTGAAAGCGATGAAAACTACCTAGATAACGTAGTTGCACTTTGGCGTATTGGTAACGAGAAATATGGGCAGTGTTGGGACACTGAATATCATGTATTCGGTGTTATTGAGTCAGAAACAGACCATTTACCTTTAAAGCATGTTCGTCCTAATTGCTCAGCTGATTTTCTCATAAAAGCAGACGAGGAGCTGGCAGAAACAATACGATATTATCGCACCGATGTTACTAATGCCTGTCATAAAATAATCAGTAGTAAAAACGTATAACAAGGCAAATCAAAAAGGGCGGACAAAAATCAGTTGGCTTTGTTCGTGCCTCACAAATTTTAGCCAACTAATTTTTGCCGTTTATTTGCGGCGTTATATGCCTATAGGAGCTAGATGAAACTTCTGTTCAAACTTGCCTTATCAGTTCTCACTTTACTGGTCGTGCTTTATTGGTCTAGCTTCTTTATTTTACCTGCTATCACAATCGTGAATTATTCGGGTGCAACCATAGCTCAAGCGGAAATTGATTTACCAAATAGCCACTTAGATTTTGGCGCAATTTCTAACGGTGCAAGCAATACCCTTCATTATTCTCTGGCGCAACAGCAAGATGGCGTAAACAACTATATATTTATCACTGCAAATTCGGTTGCAAATCACGGTAGTTGCGGATACGTTACTAACAACGAAATAAATAAACGTGTTGTCATTTCAGTGCACAAAGACAATCGTGTCACATGCAATTAGGCATATAACAAGTGCCTAAACCAAAGGACGCAAAATAGCAGGCTTGCGCTTCTTCGTCGCTAATTTTAGCCTGCTATTTCGCGCCGGTTAGGCAAGCGTTAAGTGTACTAGGTAACAGAAATGAAACTTCCAGTAGAAATTGAAGCCGATTGGAATCGGTACAAGGAACTTAGAGACTCAGGCCTGAAAAAACAGGCGAATAAAGCGCTATTGGTTGTCGCTAAGAATATTGAAAATCAGGGGCCTCAGAATTTTAGGGAGTTCTTATATTCGCTCTGCGAAAATGGATTAGGTAGAGGTTACGAGAGTAAAATTCAATATCCCATTTTTGTACGGTGTATTCTTCCGTTGCTAGTCGATGGTGTTAAAGCAGATTCTGCAAAGGAGATCATCTATGTGGTTATGGCCAATTCATCAGGGTTTGGGAATGAAATATATGAAGCTATTGGTGACATCAGCAATCGAGAACTGTTAAAAATAGCGCTTTTAACCGAACCTGAAAATATCACTGCAAAAAATTTGTTGGCAGCCGACTACATACAAGAACTGTACTTTGGTGCCCATCATTTACCAGACATGCTAATTACTAATCTAGATACTGCGAGCTCAGTCATTAAGGAGTCAGCAGAATTCATACTAAAAAATAGGAATACGATTAATGAAGATCTAGTTGAAGAACACAAGTATTATTCTCAACTCTACAATGATTATGAAGTCTGGTTCACTGGAAACTACTCATATGATTTCGTTGAATGGTGCGAAAAAAATAAGCGGAAATATAGTTGGGTAAAGTCGTATTACTATAAATAGCAAGCGTCCACTTAACAAAGCAATCAAGGTGATGCGTTACACTCGGCGGTTTTGGTACGGGGTTCGGTGCGCTTTGCTGGTTCAGTGGGGCACACCTTATTGCAGGCGTTATATACCTATGAAAATTTTTGTACTTTTATCAAGTTTGTTAGCAGTTAATCTAGCTTTTGCAGAAAACTGCACGGCGGTTAAGAAATCCCAATTAGTAACTCTAGTTGATGGGAATAAACTCAGTGAACCTCGTAGGCAAGATATTCTTGCAAAATTGACCCACAGTGAATTTTCTAATCGCTGTAGCGCTAAGCACAATGGGAAAAGTTACATTATTCATACAGCTCTGGATAATCACGCTTTTATTATTGAGCTTAAAATTGAAGGCAGTAGTATCTATTATGGCACGTACCTTAACAGCATATAACAAAGTCGTAAACGCGGACAAATAACAGTTGGCTTTGTTCGTGCCTCACAAATTTTAGCCAACTATTATTAGTCGGTTACAACGGCGTTACATTGCTCTGAGGGCACCTAGTTAAAGTGAGAAAATTGATTAAGTGGCTTTTAGGTTTTTTTGGTGTTGTAGTTGGCATAGTCTCAGTATTGTTTGCTCTGTCAGCATACAACGCCCCAAAGCCAAATGACTTGATTTCATACAACACAAAAAACCATAGCTTTGAGACTCCTTATCGCTTTGTGGTGCCTGGCACACTGCCAAACCAACCTCCGGTGAAAGGCTTTGATACAGAAGGCCCCGATATTTTTATTTGGTTTAAGGGCGAGTATGTAAAAGTGCATATACCAGAGTTTAAATTGAAAGGTGGAAAAGATAATCGCTACTTTCGGAATATACACATCTCTTTATCTGACGGCTCAGAACAAGAGATAGCTAGGTACTGGAGCTGGGATAACAGATTTGAACCGTTATCACTATCCGGAGACTTTGAGAATGGTTTTGTAGAATACAGTGAGGAGCTGGGTCTCTACCGCGTATTCCGAGAGTATGAAGGAAAAAAGCTTGGTGGGTTTTGGGATCTGGTAACAGTTAAGCCGGTAACAGATTTTGAACCTAGTGGCAGTTATAAAGGGCTGTGGGTTGGTAGTTGCCACCAAAACGCAGACGGCGTAGAAACGAGCTGTTCGTTTTTTGTAGATGTAATGGGCATGTACACAAAGATATCTGCATCTGAAGACGACTATTTACGGCTTAATAAAATTAAAACAATGGTAGCCACCCACTTGCAAGATTGGGTAGCAACCGCAATGTAACACATATGAACCTTCTCTGGTCAAGTAAACATAACGATTCTTTTTAGCTGCTTTTAAGCCGCTAATTTGTAATGGCAATTCTTAAATCTATTCAACTTCGCTATGTCGGGTAGCCGTTAAAATCGTTTACGACAAACACATATTGAGGGTCTCTTATTGCGATCTCGTCGCTGCCTAAATCAGTCGATACAGCTTATCGTTTAGGGCCACTAGACATTCATCGGTTAACCTTAATCTGGCGCTACTCAAGGGGATGGCTCATTCGTCCAGTTAGTTAAAGGCTCAGCTAAGGTGCAAACGATTTAATGCATTGCCTAAATAACGCGCACCAATGGGGTGTCTAATCAAGGCGAAATAGCTTACTACTTCGACAACACTTACCTGTAAAATTCAGCTATTGCTGATAAAAACACAAATAACATGGTTGTTCATGCCTATCTAGTTCGGTGTATAGCTCACCTCATTGTGCTACTTAACTTTTTAAAAATCGTTCATCATCGAATACCGTTTTGTTCTTTAGCATAAAATAAACACAGCGTCCTAGCTTGTGCGCTAGAACAGACAGTGCTTTGGCTTTACTCATACGTTTTTGTAGCTTGTTTAAGTAGCGCCGGGCTTTGTCATTACCGCGTAGGTAGAGCACAGTAGTTCGAGAGGTGGATAGTTGTACTGACTATTTGTGTTAACAATATGCGCTTTGAGCTGTGCGCCATGTTGAACAAGTCACGTTCTGCGACGAAGTAAATCACGTGTTGAACGCATATTAGCGGGGTAATTGTAAGCCAGTGGGAAGTTTCCGCCACGCAGTAAGGTGGCGATTTTATAAGAGTCAATTTTATCGTTTTTGGCTTTGCCACCGTGAATTGCCTTCATGTATAGAGCATGACCAAGGACAAAATCAATATCATGCTCAGCACATAGGTCACTTACCCAATACCAACAGTGCATGCACTCGACACCGATAACAATACTTTCGAGGAAAGGTGAAATTAGTTTAAGTAATTCATGTTTATCAGCTTTTATTTTTTGATGAACCACTTTATTTCCACGCTCATCAAGAATGCAGACGTACAAAATACGAGCATGAAGGTCGATACCACAATAATTTTGATGAAAATTAGTATAGAATTTCATTGAGCTTTCTCCTTTTGGTTTGGTCGCCTTGAAGTTTAGCTTTTCGCTAAGCTTCGGGGAGAAGGTTCAATAAGTATCAAGGCGTTTTAAGGCGGACACAAATTAGCTTGCTTGTGCTCGTGCCTCGCCTATTTTAGCAAGCTTAATTTGTGCCGCTAAAAGCGGCGTGATATGTCAAAGGGAACCATGAAATACATCGCATTATTTATTATATTTTTAAGCAGCTTTTCATATGCTGAAGTCAATTTAGTTAAAGTCGACAAATCTGAAAATAAGATGTACTTGTACGACGGTGATAAAATCGTAAAAGAATACCATGTAGTGTTTGGTGGTAACCCTAAAGGTCATAAACAACAAGAAGGTGATGAAAGAACGCCAGAGGGTACGTACACGTTAGATTATAAGAAGGAAGATTCGTCTTTCTACAGATCTATGCATGTGAGTTACCCTAACGAAATCGATAAAGAAAATGCGATGAAAAGAGGTGTATCGCCGGGTGGTTTCATAATGGTTCATGGCCAAAAGAACTGGTTAGGGTGGTTAGCTCCAATAATGCAAAACTTTAACTGGACAGATGGGTGCATAGCTTTAACAAATTCAGAAATGGATGAGTTTATGGAACTAGTTAAAGTAGGTACAAGAATTAACATTGAGTGGTAATGATATGTAACAAGTCCATAAAAAGAACTGGCAACAATGCCGCGTTTTTCGCTACTTCTCTTCGGGGGAAAATCCCACCAGTACTACTCACCTTTTATGAAAGCGTTACATCTAAACTTGTGGTCGTACGATGATTAAAAAGTCTTTGTTGTAGTTCTCAGTTTATTAGTCCTAGCACCACTTTGGTTGTTTGCTAATTATACAGAGCAAGGATGCAGTCTAAAGGGAGGAAAGTTTTCACCTAAAGGGGTGGGTTGTATAGCAGAAGATTGCATTGAAGATTCAAGTTGCGGGAATTGGGCTAATCCAGGTGTCCATTGTGATAAACTGGCTGTAGGCGACTCGGTAAATGCAGTTTATTTCCACTTTGGGCAAGCAGTAAGAGTTGATGGCAGCACGCACTATTGGTCTTACGGTAAAGGTACAGGAAAAACCATTGAAGCTAAAATCACGGATGGTTATCTGCTTGAGTTAAATTGCGGGATAAAACACACTTCCCAAAAGTTAGGAAGATAGTCACCAAAAACAGCCAAAATTTGGGACGGAGCCTGGTCGATTTATTCTGGCGAGCATGAAAGCGGTAAATAGCAAGCCGATCGTTATGCATGGCAGTGTTGCCAAGCAGTCGGTCGATACGTTTAATGTTGTGTTTTGCTGCGACAGGGCCTTTCATATTTCGCCCCTGTTTGCCAATGGAAAGTCAGTAAGTGAGAGTTGATTGCAATCGAGCAAAGTCTCAGTTGCCAGTATTAAGGAATCAAGGCGCCGAGCATGAATTTGGGAGCAGTTTTTTCTGAGCATATCGTGTAGGATGGTGGTATCACGCATGGTGCTGTTATCTGGTTAGTTTTTGGCGAAATAAATGAGATAAAATAATGCCGTGCGTGTCCATAATATTGATTTTAAATATGAATATCTGGGGGTTCTTTAGATGCGGGCGTTAGTAGCCCTTGGAGTTTACGAGAGTTTGAAATATCAATTTCTAATGATAGCCTTGCTAATTGGGGGATGTACTGATCGTGCTGATTCGATCTCAACCTGCAAATTCGCAGAAAAAAGCTTCATTATCGAGGAAAAAAAGAAAGGTGATTTAATCTTGAGAGCTGTTTTTGATGCATCTGGTGGTGTTTATTTTTCAGGCACTAATCAAATGAAATCAGCTACAGATATAAGAACAAATGAGAGTTTTCGATTTTTGCGCGGTTCTCAACATTTGAGTATTAAGTTTCGAAAAAGTAATAGAGAGTTTTACGGAGTCGAAATATCTTGCGTTGCCAATCTCAACGAATTTTTTAAAACAAACAATATATCCGTAAACGTTGTTGAGCTGGACAACTAACAAGGCAATTATGAAAGGGACGCAAAACGCTTGGCTTGCGCTCATTCTTAGCAAATTTTAGCCAAGCATTCATACGCCCCATATGGCGCGTCATATTTACAAATGACCCACTTTCACATAAATCAATGCGCCATCCTCTTTCGTAAAAGGCGTATGCCGGCTCATGTGGGGGCTACGAAGCCAGGTGCCTTTGGGATATTGACCATGCTCATCGTAAAACGTGCCTTCTAATACAAAGATTTCCTCACCTCCCCAATGGGTATGCAATTGAAATTGAGTGTGAGGTGACCACTTTACTAAGGCGACCTTCTCACCTTTAAACTCATGCAACGGCATTACCGTCAGCCCATCAACAAGCCCTTGGTGCCAAGGGTGGGTTTGAGTGTCTATCACTTTTTGTTCTGTGTCGTCCTGATCAAATTGATGTAGCTTTACCAGTATAGTTGCACCTTCTTTACCTATTTTTGGTGTGTGAGATGTACCAATTGGGTTGCGCACATAGCACCCCTTTGCGTAGTTTTGATGCTCGTCCGAAAACACACCATCAAGTACTAAGAATTCTTCTCCACCACTATGAGTATGTGACGAGAACGCTGAGTATGGCGCGTAACGAACGATAGAGGTCGCTCGTGCGACTTCATCTCCAACGCGATCAAGCATCATGCGCTCAACGCCAGGCATCGGAGAATCAACCCACTTATAGTCGGCGGGTTGAATTACTACACGATGCTTGAAATCTGCATTGATTAAAGTAGTCATACTGACCTCCAATAAAGATTGTTACTTAATTTCTGCCAGCAATAACACCGCCGTCAACGTCCCAAATCGCGCCTGTTATCCAGCTTGCACTTTCGTTCAAGAGGAACATGATAGCGTTGGCAACGTCATCTGGTGTGCCAATACGACCAATAGGGTGGAAACTGTCAAAACCTGCAAGGGCATCGTCCACTTCTGCCGGATCGATAAAAGTTTCGTAAATTGGCGTTTTTACTACCGCAGGTGACACAGCATTTACCCTAATATTATGGTCGGCCAGTTCCATTGCCATATGCTGCGTTAACGCGTGTAACCCTGCTTTTGCCATGGAATAAGCAGAAGAGGGGGTTGCTTTGATCGCCTGCTTAGCCCACATTGAACCAATATGAACAATGGAGCCACCGCCATTGTTACGCATATTCTGGGATACGGCTTGGCTTATAAAAAAGATTGCCCGATTCAGTGCGGCATAAGCATCATAATCCTCAAATCCGTGCTCTAAATAAGGCTTCGGATTGAAGTAACCTGCTGAATTAACAAGGTACTGGATATGTCTTTCGTCCGAGTTTATCGCTTGAATGACTCTGTCAACATCTTGTTGCTCATAGAGATTGGCTTGTAATGTCTCAATATGAGTGTCATTACTCGCTATTGCGGTTAACTGAGACCTGGCCGACTCCAGCTTTTCAGCGTTGTTGCCTAAGATAATAACACTGCTCCCTTGAGCGACGAGCTGTTTTGCTGTTGCCAGGCCCATTCCGCTAGAACCACCAATGATTAATGCAATATTTGAAGTTGTCATAGATTTTCTCCGATATATGTTAAGGTACGGAGATAATTTATCGAATCACTATAGCGTTAAAAAGTAAGTACAAATTGGTAAGGTAGGTACTTTTTGGTACATCTTTATGAAAGATAGAGAAAAAAAATATTTGAGAAAAACCGCACCGACTGAAAGTGCAAAGATAGTAGAGACTATTTATGGCTGTAAATGGTCTCTTACGGTTTACCAGCTTTTGGCTGATGGAATCAATCGGCCTGGCGAAATGGTGCGCAGCATCGAAGGTTTAACCACTAAAGTGCTGAACCAGTGCCTGCGTAAAAATACGGAGTTTGGGATTCTGGAGCGAATTTCTTACAATGAGGTGCCACCGAGGGTGGAGTACAAAGTCACTGATTTCGGGGCCAAGTTTATGAAAGTCCTTGATGAGCTTGAAAAACTACAACATGAAATTGAAAATCAGTTATAACAAGTACATCAATTAGGACGCTCGCGAGCTTGCGCCTAATACGCGGGTGTAATATGTCGTTACCAGTACAATAATATGATCGAAGTTGAGCGAATTCTTAGAGTGGACCATGCAGGTGAATTTGGGGCAATTAATATATATCGCTCCCAGCTGTTTGTTGCTCGCTATTTATACAAGGATATTGTTCCTAAACTTGAAGAAATGCTGAGCCATGAAAAGAAGCATTTTAATACCTTTGATCGCATCCTTAAAAGCCGAAATATAAGGCACTGTTACGCCTTGTATTTCTGGGCGTTTGGCGGCATAACTCTGGGGATTTTAACGGCTTTGGCAGGTAGAAAAGCGATTTGGGTGTGCACTGATTCAATTGAATCGACTGTATTGCATCATTTGGATTGGCAATTGGACTTTTTATCTCTGCATGACACAGAGGCTTATGATGCGGTCATGAGCATTAAAGCTGATGAAGAAGAGCATCAAGACTTTGGTCAAACTCATGGTTCAAAGTCATTTGTTTATAAACCTATATTCTGGGTGATTCGAAAATCCACCGAGTTTGCAATTTGGCTGAGTACTAAGCTATAAACATGCAAAGAAGCTATGAAAGTGCACCGGTAATAAATACTGGCAGGACGCCCAATACTCCGGCTGCTTTGTGTTGGACTCTCTTTGTTGATGCATTGAACTAAGCCGCTTCGTTGGAATCGTTTTTCTGAGCGTATTGTGTAGGATGGTAGTATCACGCCTAGTGTTGTTACCTATTTGGTTTTTGGTGTTCAAGTTTCGTGAAAAAACACGGACACCCAATCAAAAACTATCTTACATTGGAGCCTGATTTTGGACATGGGAGCCCGTTAGCAGTAACAAGCTGGCTGTGTTAGCGTACTTGATGTCGGTGTTGCTGGTAGCGGCCAAGTTCAACAAGCGATTATGCGTACGTATGAATACTGAAGCATTAGGTGCTCTAGATATCACAGTCATTTTGAAATGAATTCAACTAATACATTAAAGGAGTAAAGCAATGTTTATCATCCAATTAAAATTTTCAGACAATAAATCTCAAGCTAAAGATTTTATGGAAGGCCATAAAGAATGGCTTCAAGCGGGATTTGATAAGGGCATATTTTTATTGTCCGGCAGTCTGCAACCAAACGCAGGCGGTGGCATTGTTGCGGTAAATGTGTCCAAAGAGGAAATTGAAGAAATTGTCGCTGAAGATCCTTTTGTAATTGAAAATGTGGTTAAACCGGAAATTATCGAGTTAACTCCATCTAAAGCTGATGACCGTCTGTCATTTTTAATCGATTAGTCGGTAGTTTAAAGTAACAGACACATAACAAGGGCGGGTAACGGACCTGCTGGCGTTATGTTGCTAGGGAAGCTATGCTCAAAATTATAGTCTCAATTTTTTTGCTTTGGTTTCGTTCAACTCCTACTCATGCTTTCAGCCTCCTGAAGGGCTTATCGAGTCTCACGAGCTTCAAGCCAAACTATATTTTACATTAGCTTTAGTGTTGTTGATTACTGCAATTTTATTACGGCTATATTCAGCTCGAACGAGAGTTTGGGTTCCTTTATTATTTATTACCTCTTTTACTTATTTTCCCGCTTACCTTTGGCATTGGGGGCAGGCATATTCTGGAGCTTGTGGTATACCGGAAATAGTACTAGCATTTCAAATTTGGGCTGGCGGGCTTGGAGCTCTGTGTATTTACGAAGCGATATTCTGGTATAAGCAAAAGCGAGTAAACGCAACACAACAAGCCAATTAGGCAAGGTCGCAAAACACATGGTTTGTGCTCCTTCGTCGCTAATTTAAGCCAAGCATTTTTGCGCCTCGTATTGAGGCGATAGACCCAAATACAACCCACGGAAATACCTATGACTAAAGTATTTATCAGCAAAGGAAGTGTAGCAACACAAGAGCAAAGAGCTTTCGTTGATGCTGTATTGGAAGTGCTGGATACCGTAGGCTTGTCTGCGAGAATTATGGGTGAGAACGAGTGGTCTCATGAGCAACCACTAAAAGCTATCAGGAAAATTATTAAAGAGTGCGACGGAGCTGTTGTAATAGCCTTCACTCGTACTCAATTTGATGAGGGATTAGAGCTTAAAATAGATAAAACCCTACCTATATCAAATATTAAACTTCCAACAACATGGAACCACATTGAAGCTGCAATGGCTTATTCGTATGAATTGCCGCTTTTAGTAGTTGCCGAGAAAGGTCTTAAATCAGAGGGGCTCATAGAAGATGGATATGACTGGAGGGTCTATTGGACTGATATGAATCCTGAAGAAGTAAAATCAGACAGTTTTAAGGGGTTCTTGCAAAGCTGGAAAGCAGCTGTTGAAGAGAAAAAACTATCACCCTCTAGTTCAGAAGTTGATTTATCCAAGGTTGGACTAGGAAAATTAATTTCTATGATTTCACTGCCTCAATTATGGAAGCTAATTGGCGTGCTAGCTATGGTTATTGCTCTAGTCGCTGGTGGCGCATATAAATTGGGCGCTGGTAAGTGGTCGTTGCAAGAAGAGCCAAACAAGCAAGTGCAGCCGACGCAAAAAACGCGCGGCTGATTTGGGCGTTAGGCATCAAAATGACGTACGAGCCAATTGAAATTAAGTGCCCCGATTGTGGGGAACTGGCGAAATTCGAGGAGCCGTTTGAGTTCTTATCGAAAAGTGAAGTTCGCTCCAATAATACGAAGCCAACGCATCAGTGGGGTGGCTGGACGGTGCTTGAAAGGTTCCCATCTCAAGTAAGCTGGAAAGCTCCGTCTGGATCCAATCAGTATCTCAGAGATGGTGGTGATACTGGCAAAGGCGGTTATCCTCTACTTACGAATGGATTAGTTCAGTGCTCTCATTGCCACTCGAATAGAAAACATAAATTAAACTGGCCAAGCGATGCATATTGGCAATGGGAAGTGCGGGGTGAATTATTGTGGGCATGGGATAAGGAGCATGCTCTAGTAATATTAAACTTTGTTAAAGAAACATCAAGGCCATCAAGGCACTCATATAGCTTAAAGTACATACCTTCACACTTTCTTTCGGCTAAAGTTCGGGATTTAGTAGTTCAAAAAATGGAGCGTAGTGTAAATGCCTAACAAGAGACTATGGCGTCAATAACTAAATTTCAGCAATTGGCGCTTCCCACATTGTTCCGTCTCTGAGCATCGAGTTCAAGGTAACGA
>NZ_JBSWYM010000044.1:0-10073 GCF_056161105.1 Pseudoalteromonas sp. AWH4_217
CAAAATACAGGACGTATTTTGTCATCCCTCCTTCTCCGCCATTGCTTTTAAGAGAACCGTCCCAATGTGGACGGTTTTTTTATGCCCGAAAGCGAATCCCTCACTCTTGTGCACACACCATTTATAATAAAAGAACCGCCTTTATTGGCGGTTTTTTTATGCCCAAATTTTACCTCTTCACGAATGAGAAGGTGGGTGAGAACCCTCGACCAGGGTTCGACAATTTTGTCTGGAACAAAATTGAACACACTTCAGTGCGGCCCGCAGGGCAAAAATACAACCAGATACACAAAAGCCCCGGCAGAGTACAGGGGCTTTAATATTGCATTGCCTGAATAGACATCTTTATAAGTCAATTGAATGCGCTAGTTTAGAATGGCAGTCGTTTCAAACTGTCCGAAAAGTCGGCTTGCCTATGTATAGAGCTGAAGTTTGATTTATTGCAGCCAGCAAAAAATTAACAAAAAGTTAATCAGCAACGAACCCATTGCTGTATATTTATTGAGCTCACGTCATTTTTTGAGCAGGAAGTATTTCAACTTAAATATAATAGATAAGGAAACTCAGATGAAAAATCTTACTATAAGTCTACTTTTTGCAGCCACCAGCATGGGAGCACTAGCACAAAGCAACGGGAGCGCAGTACTTCCTCATTACATATTCTCTGGCCCTGACAAATCAAATACATTCATTTATCTTACGAATACGACAGGTTCAATGCTGGAAGTTGAAGTGACTTTCAGAACGGATGTTGGTGCCATTTTGTATGATGATGGGAACGTGATAGGTGGAAATATTGAGATCTGGAATACTCTGTTTGAAGATGAACCAACATCAGGACCTGGTCCATCGGCCATTCTGACGCTACGAGGTCGCAGCACGTCTTTAATAAAACTTAAATCCATTGCAGTCAATAATAGCGCTAGTGGTATCGCAACGATTAGCTGGACATCTCCTGAGAACGTCACTGAAGCTTTGATATCTCATGCTCGCGTAACGAGAAAGGAAGGAACCACATCAGAAAGCAGCTATGCCGTTCAGGTTAATGGTGGGAAAGCATTCTAAGTCCGTAAGGATATTGATCTGAAGTTGGCTAATCTCCATCGATAAAGATTTAAGTATACCCGCTTTTTACTGCCATTTATTGCTATAGCATCTGCTTCAGACATACCAAAAGTGCTTGACCCGGTAGTTTGGACAGCAGGTGCTTTATCTGGGTACCAACCACGTACGAGATGACTTACCTGCCCCCAAAAGGCTAAACGGCCGTTGTGTGTCCACACTCATTAAACGGGTTTCAGTGATATTTTTACCGATTTCTCTGGACACCCACCATAAAACGGAGAAAAAGACATGTATATTGTATGCAATATTTGACAATGTGATCATAAACCGTTTATGGTTATTAGGTACGAACAGTACACAGGATTAATTTAAGGATAAAAACAATGAAACTAAAATTAAGCAGTAAAAAGCTCAAATCGCTGTCTGAACGGCACTTAGTAGAAAATAGCAATACACCGGCCATTGCGGGCGGTGCGAATACCTGGACATGCCTTAGCCACATTGGCCCGCCGGGACCACCGCAACAAACCTGTAATGCGAGCGGATGGGGCAACTTTTGCTGATCGGGTTACTTTACCCTTTCGTTCAGCAAAAATAGTACAGCACACTTAGGCCCACTGGTCAGTAAATATAACCAGATACAGAAAAGCCCCCGCACAATACCGGGGCTTTTAATATTGCATTGCCTGAATAGAAGTCAATTGAATGCGTTAGTTTAGGTGGCTATCCTTCAAGCTACTTTCATACCGGGCCCTGGCTTACGCTTCAACGGCAATAATCAAACACCTTAGTTTTGTCTTGGATAAGCGCAATATTCGTGTGCGTTTTATGTATCGCCAGTCTAAGTTGCCAGTCTTCAAGTTTAGTGTCATCTGAAAGGGCATCCGCTGTATCACCAAAATAGCCAAAGTTGACAGAAACAAGCACTAAATCATGTTTTTGACTCTGCTTATTATATTCCCGCGATACTTTCATCGACTGAAGCGCCGGAAAGAAGATCTTTTTAAAACAGGCATTTTTTATTGATAAAAACTGGTCCTGAGTTTCAACCTGAATTGACGCCAAAGTGTGATGGGTATTTTTTCTTACCGTACAAGCCGCGCCATCCTGAGCATTCATGGTGATACTTACAATATCCTCATGAAAGCCGTGAGGCCCTGTATTTTGGAGCTCTGCGGACCTGACCACAGCGCTAAAGACAAAAAGAAGTAGTAACAATGACCTACGTCTCATACTTCCCCGCCAATATTTTAATAAACGCGTTCAATTGCAGAACTCCTTTGCATCAGTCATCGAGCACTTAGTATAAAAGCCTGGCGCCAGACTCACACTCGTTCTAAATGGGCACCACTTTAAATTCGCTATAACCTGGCACTAACAGTGTAAGGCAAAGTGTTGCTGTAGATACAATCGGCTAGTTTGTAATCTCGCATACTACTGCAGATTTTCACTCCTAGTTCGTATTTACCTTCAGGAGGTGGATTCATTCCTATTCCTCCTAATTTACCAAAATTACTCACGTCAAAGTCCCTTGGCTCGATAAAGTGCACAACCCCGTAATGTGGTGACATAGCCATCTTAGGAGCATAACACCGACGATTTAAAAAGGTTGAGTGCCTATAGATTATTCCATCGGCATCTTTAAGAAATATTTTTATCCCTTTGGGAGCTGACAAGCAAAAATCAATCTTTTTTAGAATAGAACTATTGTGGTACCCATTATTAAATAGAGTTACCAGTATCCCTGAGTTTACATATTTGATTCTTAGCTCTACATCGTCGATGGCGAGTACTAGCCCAGATTTCAATATCATTATCAATATAATAAACAGTCTCACTTCTCTACCTCAAAGAGTTTACCGCCTCACCCCAAAAGGCTAAACGGCCGTTGTGTGTCCACCCTCATCACACACCCGTATATCACTTTTTAAACCTCTATATTGGTGCAACCTGCTGCGTTTGTGAAGTCACAAGCATCTGAGCCTGTTGTGTTTTTCATAAGAGCAATAATCACCACCTGCCGCGTACCGAGCCGCCAGTCTTAGCATCAATGCCCGACTCCACACTCGTTGCACATTTCAGTGCTGGAATATCCGTATTCAAAAAGGGAGAGCCAGAGCGTGTCACTTTGTCTGTGTTTTTGGTCGTCAGGTTTACCTGCGCCAGTAAGCAACATGCACAAAACCGGCTACCTGATCACCCTGACAACCGAACACTGAGTAAAAGCATGACTAAACCCGCATCCACAACACAGCTTGTTCACCCACTGGGCCAGCACATTATTGTAGATATTTTTGATGCCTCTAACCTCATCGGTGAGCAGCACATAGAAGAGATGATGATTGAATGTGCCAACGCAGCAAACGCCACCATTTTGAAAACCCATTTGCACCCATTTGAAACCAATGGCGGTGTGTCGGGCATGATCATTCTGGCTGAAAGCCATATTTCTATCCACACCTGGCCAGAATATAACTTTGCTGCCATGGACATTTTTATGTGTGGTGATGCACAGCCTGAGCTGTGCCTGGCTGTGATAGAACAGTGTTTTCAACCAGGCAGGATGGTGGTGAACACTCTCACACGAGGTGGCTCTGTCAGCCAGGCCGGAGAATTTCAGCCGCTTTTACACAACCAGTTACACGCAACGCAAAAAACCGCATAAAACGGAGTATTCACGCACATGACTAAGATTAATTGGCATTATGAGCAAATGACAAGTGGCGTTCACATTGCACTTCGTTCAGAAAAAGATTTGGTAGATGTAGAAACCGAGTTCCAGGATGTCAGCATTTTTGAAACCCGCCACCTGGGTAAAGTAATGCGCATAGACGATGGGATCCAGGTCACCACCAAAGGGGAGCACATTTATCATGAGATGATGGCACATGTGCCTATCCTCTTTCACGGTCAGGTCAAGAACGTGTTGATCGTTGGCGGTGGCGATGGCGGCAGTGCCCGCGAAGTATTAAAACACCAGAGCGTAGAAAACGTGGTCATGGTGGATATTGATGAGCAAATTATTCAACTGAGCCGCAAGTACTTGCCAGAAATTAACAATGGCGCATTTGACGATCCCAGATTTGTACTGCGCATTGGAGATGGCGCCGATATCATCTCTCAGTACAGTGACTGTTTCGACCTGATCATCCTGGATGCGGCTGACCCGGATGGCGGTGCGTCGGAAACCCTGTTCACTCAATCCTTTTTTGGTAACTGCTTAACCGCACTAAAAGCTGACGGCATTTTAGTGGCACAAGGTGGTACGCCTTATTTTGAGCCCTATATGATGCAGTCGATGGTATCTCGTTTAACTCAGGCGTTTAACAATCCGGCTGGCATCTATATGGGCGGATGTTACGACTATTTTGGCGGCTCCCATGCGTTTATCTGGGCAACGCGCAGCGGCACCATCAACACACTGTCGCTCGCAGAGCTCGAAACACGCTTTAATCAGGCCGACATTCAAACAAAATACTACTCGCCGGAAGCACACTTTGGCGCCTTCTTCTTATCTAAAGATATGCGGGATTACGTCAACCAGGCCGTAAACTGTGAAAACGTGGATGAACTGTCGATGCCTGCCGCTGGCGACTGGGATGACTATACGCCAGAAACCTCTAACCAGAATGAAGACGACGACTAACGCTTACTCTGCTGACATAAAGGCAGATTAGTATACAAGTCAGAGCCACTGAAACGACCTGCGTCGTTGTCTCAGTGGCTTGTTTATTCCTGGCTCTGGCCAAACAGCCGGAGCGCAACCAGATACGTGCGGGTGCCACATAAAGCGATGAAGCCATTATTTACGCTATTTGAAAAAATAGGCCACAAAGACACATTCGACAGCCAGTTGCATGAGGCCGAACACAATCTTTCGTTTATCCGCCAGTGCGCCAAAGAGTTTTCTGGTTGGATAGCCGTTGCATTTATCATTTCTTTGCTGGGCGGCTTATTGCAAATTGTGACCTTTGACTTTCTGGGTGAGCTGGTCGACTGGCTGGATACCTCCGGTGACAAAACACAACTGAACAATAAAGGATACCAGCTGGCATTGTTCGCCGTGGCCATTGCCGTTGTGATCCCCGCACTTACCCTGGTTAAGAACCTGGTGTTTCATCAACTGCTTGGGCCTAACCTGCAAAAAAACACCATTGTAAAACTGTATCGCACTTTAATTGCATCGCCTGCCAGTTATCACGAAGAAGACGACCCGGGATCCACAGCCATTGTGATTGTGGATACCTCCGAAGCCATCATTGATGTGGTGTTGCAGTTCTGTGGCTTTGCCGGATTTTTACTGGCATTTTTGGGCGCGCTACTGTTTTACGTCGGCAACATAGATGGCTGGCTGACGCTGCCATTCCTTATCTGGACAGGCCTGTTTCTGGCTATGCTGCTCGGGCAGTGGATCCCCAACGCCAAAACCACCAACCGGCTGGAAGCCGAAAGCTGTGCACAGATCACCGGAAAATTGACTGAACGCTTTGCCCGGATCAGAACGGTAAAGATGCTCTCCGGCAGCGAATACGAGCAACAGTTTGCTGAAAAATGGGCAACCCGACACCGCAGAGTGGTGGCAAAGGAATTTCGTGTTTTCTCTCATTTTGCCTCTGTGGTTGGCCTGCTAAATGGTACTTTGATTGTGGGTACAGGGGCACTGTGTTTACAGCTCTGGCTCAATGGCAGCATCTCCGTTGGCGAGTTTTCTATGGTACTGGCCCTGGTCTATCGGGTTATTTCGCTCTCGGAATGGTGTCAGGAAGAGTTTGACGCCTTTTTTGTTTCCTGGGGCCAGGTTACCGTGGGCAGAGAAGTGATTAACGAGTTTCTGGAAGATATTGAACCCATTGAAGACGCGGGCAAGTTCAATGTGTCCAGAGGAAAAATCACCTTTAAAAACGTCGAATTTGCATATGAAAACAAAGCGCCTCTGTTCACCGATCTGTCGTTAAAAATCAAAGCCGGCGAAAAGGTGGGGATCATAGGCCCGTCAGGAGCAGGAAAATCGTCGCTGCTGAATATGCTTGCCGGCATTGACGAAATTGAAGAAGGGGCAATTTACATAGATGGCAAGAATATAGAAGACTACCCCACAGATCAGATCTGTGGCGAGATCAGTTTTCTAAATCAGGATATTGGCCTGTTTAATCAGAGCATTTATGAAAACGTCGCATTTGGTTTAAATAACGTGAGCCGGGCGTCGGTCAGACACGCGCTTGAACAGGCCAATGCCCTGGAATTTGTAGAAGCATACACAGACGCGCGCGGCCGTAGGGGGTTAAGCGCGTTTATTGGTGAAAACGGCGGACAACTTTCTGGCGGCCAGCGACAACGGCTGGCGCTGGCCAGAGCGATATTAAGAGATAAGAAAATACTGTTACTGGATGAGGCAACCAGTGCCCTGGACCCGGCCTTAAAAGCCGAGTTTATCCGCTCACTTAAAACGCTGATGAAAGGAAAAACCGTCATTTCTGTTGCGCATTCTTATGATGTGCTCGCCATGATGGACCGCATTATAGAGATTAAAGACGGCAAAATAATCAGAGATGGTAAACCTGCCGACGTCATCGATGCGGTTGTATAGCACGCATTTAGATTATTCGCTGCAAACCGACAGGCCAAACAAGCGCTTCAGGCTATCGGGCAACGCACTTTACTACCCCAAGCTCAGGCAAATAGCCTGGGCTTTTAAAGGGATTGAAACCAGGATTATTTCGCTTACTCCTTTTGCATTATGTAACGCTCGGGCACGCCAAAATTCTATCTATAAACCCTTTTAAGCCATACGTTTTATTCGGCTCACCTCGTTGTTTTGCAATGCAGCACGCTCACCTTTGGACAGCTTACACATAAACCCCAAATAACCATAAAATCTTCGGGGTATTCCCGGTAAACTAATAAAGACATCAATGCGACTTTTTACTTAAATTAGCAAACAGTGGTGTCGGTCTACCTGCCTTTATTCTAAGACAAAAGAATGAACTAAGATATCTTATCGCCTCTTCGATAAATCCTTTCACTTTAAGGTTAAAAAAGTGTAGCATTTGTGTATCATTAATTATGATACTATCTCTGCCAGCCCCTTTATTTATAGCAATTAGCCATAAAGTATAAGGTTAATAAAATTTTAATAGGGTTTTACCTGAGTTTAGATACAACACCGATAAAAACGCCAACATACCCAGCTCAAAACGAGGTCGCTTTAGCTGATCATGGTATGAAGCTTAGCGTGCTGACTGACACGCTTTTTCAGGGACAGAGACGTTTACATTAGCGGTAACGTGAACATCAAGATAATAAAAACGGAATACGAATTTGCCTTTAAAGCGCATTTTCTGATCCAACCATATTTTATTCTTACTGCTTTTTACTTCAGTAATATTAGGAGGATGCATGAATCAAAAGTCATCTCGAAGAGATTTTATAAAAAAAATGGGCATGGGTAGCCTGGTTGTTGGGTTTAACCTGCAAAGCCAAAGCTGGGCGAGCGAGCGCGATTTACTCAACTCATCACCCGAGGCGTTTGCCGACAACTTTCCGGTGTTCGACGGCGAACTCATCACCGATGAAACCAGCCTGACTGAGGCCGCTGATGATTTTGGTCATATTTATCAATATGTCTCACGCGCGATTTTAAAGCCCGCCACCTACCAAGATATCGTCAATATGGTGACATTTGCCAATCAGCATAACGTAAAAATTGCGGTAAAAGGGCAAGGGTATTCGACCAACGGAGAAACACAAACCCAGGGCGGCGTGGTGATAGACATGGTTTCACTGGCTGAAGTCTATGACGTTCATAACCAGCAAATTACTGCTCAGGCAGGTGCTCGCTGGAGCGAGCTACTGGCAACCACGGTGCCTCAAAACCTCGGACTCCCCATCATCACTGACTTTATTGACTTGAGTGTTGGCGGCACCATTGCTGTCGGTGGATTGGGTGCGCAGTCTTATAAACACGGCTGTATGGCAGACAATATTTGCCACCTTAAAGTGGTCACCGGTGACGGACGCTTGCTTGACTGCTCACCGTATCAAAACAGCCTGCTATTCCACTCAATGAAAGCTGGTTTAGGTCAGCTCGGAATTATTGTAGAAGCAAGCTTTGATCTTGAGCCAACACCCAGTACGGTCAGAGCATATCAGCTGGTGTACGATAATCTTGAACACTACTTAAACGACAACCAGCGCCTTTTAGATGAAGGGGTTTTTGATGGCGTTCAGGGTGGTGCAGAGCCGGACCCTGCCGGAGGCTGGCGTTATGTAATGCAGCTGGCTAAGTACTTTGAGCCCGATACGCCACCTGTAGATGCCGAATTACTTGATGGCTTAAATTTTGTGCCCGGAGCCGAAGTTATTCAGGATCTCCCCTATTTTACTTTTTTGAACCGTTTAGCCCCAGTGGTAGAACAGTTAAAAGCAGCCGGACTCTGGACTTTACCTCACCCCTGGTGTCCTTTGTTAATACCCGCTTCTAAAGCACACGCGTTTATTCAGGACACATTAGCAAACACACCTGCCAATGATGTAGCCGGGCCGGTACTCATGTCGATGCAACAGAGAAGTGCCTTCAGTAGCCTGTTTTTCAGCGTACCAGAAGAAGAAAAGTTCGTTTACTTTTCTTTGATGCGTACCGCTATTCCACCGACACCCGAGCGTGTTGAGCAGCTCACTCAGGCCAACAGAAGTATTTACGAAGGAGCACGCGAGCTGGGTGGCTTCCAATACCCGGTTGGCGCCATCCCCATGAGCTCAAGAGACTGGAAAAAACATTATCACAAAAAGTGGTTTTTACTGAAGCTACTGAAAAACTGGTTTGACCCTAATAATTTGTTAGGCCCGATGAGGGGAATTTTTAACAGATAAGCGGTTTCAACCAGCATGGGCACACGGCAGTGCCCTTTTTAGTTATTTGGGGCTTAGTGGGTAGCGCGATGCGTGGTAGTAATAGCAGTTAAAATAGCGTCTGATTTTATTGAATTACAACACTACGACTTTGGGTGAGTGCCCATGTAACGCCTTGTACCTTAATAGCTATCAGGCATGCCTATTTTTGCTAGGGTTATTTTTCCCCATCGTTCAGATGACTGGAGTTGAGAATTAATCCAACTTTTGGTAGTTGGTCAAACTTGCAAATATGCTCTTTGAGCAATTCTAATCTATGATTCATATCCTCTTGTGACAATTTAACAAGAACGGTTGTTGCATTCCCAGAAAAATCAATAATAGTTCTTTCCACAAAAAGCTTCTCATAATCTACAATTCTTTCATCTATAGACATATCAACAATATGACTAGCTGACTTAAAATAAATTTTCCTTTTATTTTCAAAGTCTACATCAGACAAAGCAGCAATCGATTCGGAATGACCAATTAAAGCTTTTTGTAACAGCTCAATTGAGCTTATTTGGCACACATCATTAGCACCTATATGGTGCGAAGTAACAACAAGTATGAAAGCAATAAAACGCTTCATTTAATGACCTCCCCAAGAGCTACTTCCGAATACTTTCTCAATGTATGCTTTCATTTCGTACACTTCGTTATTAAAACTTTGTGAAATGCCCCCCATGGACATATCAAACCTCGCAATAGCTTCTCCGTCTCTCAGAGTCGGAGCATCCACCTCATCACCTACCCAAAAATCAGAACTTAATGTCTACGACTTTGGGGGGTGCCCATGTAACTCTCGTGTGACTCTTTACAAAGCAGTGTATGAATCCCTTATCTCTGCGCTCCTAAAAGCTTTGTTGGCATCAACGTAAATGTAAATGACGATACTATGATAGCCTTTTGGCTGATCTGGAGAAGGATCTCTGATAATACACTGATAGCGATTACTAAAATCATCAAAAGAAAAAGCTATTGCATTCTCTGTTAGAAATTCTTCGATCTTAACTGCCGAGATTCCGATTGTAACTCCCCCATAAACTGCAACAGTTCTTGAGTAGAATTTCCATTAACAGAAGAAGGAAGTTTTACGATGAGAAAAAGCAAGTTCACCG
>NZ_JBSWYM010000045.1:0-7163 GCF_056161105.1 Pseudoalteromonas sp. AWH4_217
ACACCCACCCTAAACTGGCGTGCGGAATGTACGCCGTCTACCTTTAGGTATTACTCATGGATTGAGGATGATAGATTATGCCAATGGCAAGAATGAAAGTTACATGGACACCCACCCTAAACTGGCGTGCGGAATGTACGCCGTCTACCTTTAGGTATTACTCATGGATCGGAGTTATGTAGTGGTCAACTAATCCCGGACAGTAAATAAAGTTTTTCTTCCGCAACTGCTGGCGCGAGCATTTCGTTGTTGCTGTGCGGCCTTTTCCAGTTGTAATAGTCCATTAAATAGTAACTAATATCTCTTTCAGCTTCTTTGAAGGATTCATAGCCAGCTACAGGAACCCACTCTGTTTTTAAACTTCTGAATAGCCTTTCCATTGGTGCATTGTCCCAGCAATTACCTCGGCGACTCATGCTTTGAGTCATACGATAGCGCCATAATTTTTGCCTGAACTTTGTGGCGACATACTGACTGCCCTGATCAGAATGGAACAACACGCCTGATGGTCGACCTCTTTGCTCATAGGCTCTGTCTAACGGAGTTACATGGACACCCACCCAAAATCGTAGGCATTTCAGTCTGGATTTTTTGGGTGGGTGATGTGATGGACGCTTCTAAATCGGCGTTAATGCGCCACTCTGAAGTTACAAGGACACCCACCCAAAATCGTAGGTATTTTAGTCTGGGTTTTTGGGTGGGTGATGAGGTGGACGCTTCTAAATCGGAGTTAATGCACCACCCTGATAGACAACGACGAGTTACATGGACACCCACCCAAAATCGTAGGCATTTCAGTCTGGATTTTTGGGTGGGTGATGTGGTGGACGCTTCTAAATCGGAAAAAGTTACAAGGACACCCACCCAAAATCGTAGGTATTTCAGTCTGGATTTTTTGGGTGGGTGATGAGGTGGACGCTTCTAAATCCAGTTGCATGGACACCCACCCAAAATTGTAGACAATCAGCCTGGATTGTTGGGTGGGTGATTAGATGGAGGCTTCTGAATCGAAAGTTACATGGACACCCCCCCTAAACTGGCGTGCGGAATGTACGCCGTCTACCTTTAGGTATTACTCATGGATTGAGGATGATAGATTATGCCAATGGCAAGGAAGAGGCAGGTCAGCTTATCGGATACCAAATACTACCACTGTATTTCCCGGTGTGTGCGGCGCGCATTTTTGTGTGGTGAAGACCGTTTAACGGGTAAGTCATATGAACATCGACGAGACTGGGTCGAGGAAAAATTACTGGCTCTGGCCAAGGTGTTTTGCATTTAGGTATGTGGCTATGCGGTGATGAGCAATCACACACATCTTGTGTTGTATGTGGATGATAAGAAAGCACAGAGGTTATCGGATAAAGCGATAGTGATTCGCTGGCATAAGTTGTTTAAAGGTAACTGGCTGACGCAAAAATTCGTTAATGGTTGGACAGCAACCTTTACAGAAGTAACAACAGCTACCGACCCTGATATGCAGGTTGCTTGGAGGGTTGGGTTTAATGGCAACCCTAACGAAATACATTACACTCGCAACATATCTGCATGGAAAGCAGCACCTTACACCAAAAGGCCGGGGGATGAGGCGCAAAGCGCTACCTTGGGTAGTTTGATAGCTCATGAGTTTGGTCATACTAAAAGTGGGTTGGCAGCGATAGGAATTCGAAGTAATACGTATAAACGCAGCATCGACGAACCGAGAGCTTCGGCACTGTTCGAAAATGCGTACCGCGCAAAATACAATATGCCGATTAAGAGAACATATGCAGTGGAAAAAAGACGTATTGAATTTTAGGGAGAAGCGTTAGATGAAGATTTTAACTTTATTTGCATTTTGCTTGCTAACCTTTGGGTGCAGCGCCAACAATGAAGGTGACTTTCAGTGCTCGACGAACCATAAAGAGGCTATCGCTGGCTTAGAAGAGCTTGTGGCGAGCACAAAGCGCAAGGTTATTTATGTAGATCCCTCACCAGAAGTAGAGTTTTATACGCACAAAGATTCCTATGGTGGAGTGCTACTTACTTTTGATGTAAACGACAAAGGTTGGTCGGAAAATTTGGTTATTGTGAGTGAATGCCCTCGAAGAGTGTTTACCAAGTTGAGCAAGGAAATCTTGAAGAAGTACAAGTTTCAAAAGGCAAGGGTTGGAACCAGTTATTCGGCAGCGGTAATCATTACTTTTGAGTAATCTAATCAAGCGCCCCATGGAGTTACAAGGACACCCACCCAAAATCGTAGGCATTTCAGTCTGGGTTTTTGGGTGGGTGATGAGGTGGACGCTCCTGAATCAGCGTTAACAGAAGTTGAGCGAAGTTACAAGGAGAGCGAAGTTACAAGGACACCCACCCTAAACTGGCGTGCGGAATGTACGCCGTCTACCTTTAGGTATTACTCATGGATTGAGGATGATACAAAGTTACAAGGACACCCACCCTAAACTGGCGTGCGGAATGTACGCCGTCTACCTTTAGGTATTACTCATGGATTGAGGATGATACAAAGTTACAAGGACACCCACCCTAAACTGGCGTGCGGAATGTACGCCGTCTACCTTTAGGTATTACTCATGGATTGAGGATGATAGATTATGCCAATGGCAAGGAAGAGGCAGGTCAGCTTATCGGATACCAAATACTACCACTGTATTTCCCGGTGTGTGCGGCGCGCATTTTTGTGTGGTGAAGACCGTTTAACGGGTAAATCTTATGAGCATCGACGAGACTGGGTCGAGGAAAAATTACTGGCTCTGGCCAAGGTGTTTTGCATTGAGGTATGTGGCTATGCGGTGATGAGCAATCATACACATCTTGTTTTGTATGTAGATGATAAGAAAGCACAAAGGTTATCGGATAAAGCGATAGTGATTCGCTGGCATAAGTTGTTTAAAGGTAACTGGCTGACGCAAAAATTCGTTAATGGTGATGAGCTGAGCGAGTCAGAGCGCAGTATGCTGGATGCAGATATTAGTGAATTCAGAATACGCCTTGCTAGTATCAGCTGGTTTATGCGGGTACTGAATGAAGACATAGCCCGCAGAGCCAATAAAGAAGATGGTTGTACAGGCCGGTTCTGGGAAGGAAGGTTCAAGTCACAAGCCTTGCTGGATGAAGCGGCACTGGCAGCATGCATGGCCTATGTTGACCTGAACCCAGTCAGGGCCCAAATGGCAGAGACTCCTGAAACTTCGGACTATACCAGTATCAAAAAACGCATTGAGTGGGCACGACAGGGCAAGCAACCTAAAAGCTTGCGACGCTTTGCAGGCAACCCCAGAGCGAACATGCCAAGTGGTCTCCCGTTTGAGCTGACCTATTATATTCAGCTGGTTGAATTAACAGGCCGGTGTATGCGGGCAGACAAACGAGGATATATCAGTGATAGCCAGCCGCTGCTGACCAGGTTGCAAATAGAGCCAGACAACTGGCTTAAACTTACCACCCGATTTACCAAAGTGTTTCATGGTGCAGTAGGGCGAAAACAGGCAATGACAGATTACTGTGAGCATCTGGAGAAAAAGCGACGAACTAACCTGATGCAGTGTGAGCGCCTACTGGGCTAGCATCTAATCTTTTTCAGTATTATTTCAATTTATCCCAACTTAGGCTTGGGTATGTTTTCGTATTGTCTGGCACCGATTTTTTCCACGATTACGAGCTTAAACTTACGAATTTAACCGCTCTGAGCATATAAAAAGCGCGATATTTAATAATCTTGCATTTCCAGGTTGAACCTGCCCACAATTGGGTTGTGAATTTATGGTTGGGTGTCTTTGAAAAAACTCGAAAAACGCATTGAGTGGGCACGACAGGGCAAGCAACCTAAAAGCTTGCGACGCTTTGCAGGCAACCCCAGAGCGAACATGCCAAGTGGTCTCCCGTTTGAGCTGACCTATTATATTCAGCTGGTTGAATTAACAGGCCGGTGTATGCGGGCAGACAAACGAGGATATATCAGTGATAGCCAGCCGCTGCTGACCAGGTTGCAAATAGAGCCAGACAACTGGCTTAAACTTACCACCCGATTTACCAAAGTGTTTCATGGTGCAGTAGGGCGAAAACAGGCAATGACAGATTACTGTGAGCATCTGGAGAAAAAGCGACGAACTAACCTGATGCAGTGTGAGCGCCTACTGGGCTAGCATCTAATCTTTTTCAGTATTATTTCAATTTATCCCAACTTAGGCTTGGGTATGTTTTCGTATTGTCTGGCACCGATTTTTTCCACGATTACGAGCTTAAACTTACGAATTTAACCGCTCTGAGCATATAAAAAGCGCGATATTTAATAATCTTGCATTTCCAGGTTGAACCTGCCCACAATTGGGTTGTGAATTTATGGTTGGGTGTCTTTGAAAAAACTCGTCTTTGAAAAAACTCGCCAAGTCATGGGGTAACCAATTTAACTGACGGAGGAGGTTTTTATAGTACGGCCTCACCGGATGCATATTATAAAGATTTTAGAGCTAAAAAAGATTAGGTAGGCGATATGGTTAATAGTATTTTTCCAATTTCTTGTGGCTTTTTTCTCGTTTTTATTTGTAGTTTACAGGCTAAAGGTGTGGGAATTAAAAGCGAGATTTTTATTGAAACTTTGGTTAACGGAGAGTATGTCACTTCTTATCTGTACTTTCCTCGTGAGTATGAAAGCTCTACAATCGAATCGGTAACTATGGCAGTTAACTCACATGATACTAGAGTTTCTCAATTGTCTCGAATTGAAGATGATAGTTGCGGATACTATTCGATAGTGACAACATGGTTTAAAAAAGGAAGTGAGGAAGATTTACATTTCTCATTTCGCTACCGTAATGTGAGTTCGAAAAGCAACATAAATACCCCTCCTTCATTTACAATGGCTTTTAAAGATGTAACTAAATACTCGGGAGATAACCCTAGATATAAAATGAATTGTAAGGAAATAAAAAGTTACATGGACACCCACCCAAAATTGTAGACAATCAGCCTGGATTGTTGGGTGGGTGATTAGATGGAGGCTTCTGAATCGGCGTTAATGCGCTACCCTGATACACACCGACCTGACGGGCCGTAATACAAGCACACAAGATAGTGACCGGGGGCAACTGGCAATCGTAGGTTTAGGGGAGAAAAATGGTGGCTATCTGACGCCTGGCTGGGGACCGCAAGGAGCACAAATAGTAAATCCCGGAGTGCTTTTCGACGCGTATGCGAATGCTGGCTTTGGGATAACCTCATGAATGCATGGTCATTGGAGTGAACAGCTTAACTTTTCAGCAATTGATTTTAGTTCGGTTTGGGAGAGGAGTTATCCGACATACATGGTCAACAGCAATCTTGAAGTAAGAAAGTTGACTCATAACCATTTACAAAGAGCTTATAGCGCGATGCTGCACAGGTATATTAGAGGGCTAGTGAGTTACCATAGCCACAAGGGTCTTGCTGGAGAAAAATTATGATTAGAGGGGGATTTCTATTCTTTTGCTTTATGGTTTTATCCTGCAAAAGCTTGGGAAGTGAAACAGAAAAATTCACGAATAAAAAGTATGAGAGTTTGAGGGAACACTTCGCACTTACAGGGAGGTGCACATCACTTTGGGAAAGCGAAATAAAAAAATGGCAGCACATTAACGGTGAAAATTTTGATTCAATTATATCCGTAAGGGAAGCAATTGCTAAAGATAACACTTCACTATTTTCGCTATTGGTTCGTGAAGTATGGAGCTACCAGAGGAAAGCTAAGAATGCTGAGAATATAGACAACTTTGGGAGGTGGCCTGTGTCAAGTGATGAGTTTAGACGGGCAACACCGATGCTTTTCATTACTAAATTTGACTCGATACCTGAAGACTGTATGGCAATCGTTTGGCTTGAGCCACAAATCTTGGGTTTGTTTAGTGTAGAGGGACAAGGGGGTGGTGCCAATATGATTGAACCCTACTCCGAGAAATGGGCTACCTATTGGATTTTTGTAAATTTAGAACAGTAATTTGCATAGAGAATTACAATCAGGGAGTTGCAAAGACACTCATTCAAAACCGGCGCTCAATGAGTGCTTTTTTCTGTGCAATCACACCAGCGCGGTGTGCAGTGAAAATCAGCGCTGGCATGCACAACTGACCAGCGGAGGGGACATTTACGGCCAGTCCCAACTGAGTGACTGTGCTGCCGACATTGATGGCTCGCGCTGGCAGATACTGCATAGTTCTACTTACTTGGTCTGCTTATCACGCTGTTTTTGTTTGCAGTCATGTTTGGAAGCGTAGAAGATACTTGATGCTGTGTAGTATTTTTGGCAACCATCCATTGCTATGATCTT
This sequence comes from Pseudoalteromonas sp. AWH4_217, assembly GCF_056161105.1. Classification (NCBI taxonomy): domain Bacteria; kingdom Pseudomonadati; phylum Pseudomonadota; class Gammaproteobacteria; order Alteromonadales; family Pseudoalteromonadaceae; genus Pseudoalteromonas; species Pseudoalteromonas sp. AWH4_217. Next base: position 6,299 of record NZ_JBSWYM010000045.1, read on the forward strand.
CTGAGTGACCGCGTTTTATTGAATCACAACGATTCAGTTTGATTTTGGGTGGAGATACAGACAGACCTCAATCGTCAGCTCAGAGAAATGATTAGCTCGCCTTTTACCGCCGTGATGTCGAGTGTTGTTCCACTGCTCAATTGCATCTTTGGAGGCCTTCTGCGCAAACTGGTGCGAGTGGTGATCCTGTATTTATTCGTTATGTTGGAAACTAGCTTATGGCGTTTAGTAAAGTGTTGCTTTTTTTATTTCTTTTAATGTTGTTAACTATGGAGTCTAAGGCTGATGTAGCTACTCAAGATGATTTGTCAGTAGACTTTTTATCTCTAGTTAGAGCGGCAGAGGCAGGAGATTTTTATTCAGTTAAATATTTACTGGAAAATCGTAAAATAGATCCTAATGGTTATGCTTTCACAGCAGGGTCTATGCTGGCTCAAGTTGCGAACAACTATTTGCGTCCGATTCAAGTTGCTTCTCAAGAAGGTAATTATGAAATGGTTAAGCTGCTTTTAGAACGCGGAGCAAACCCCGATTGGTGTTGCTGTGAATGTACAACAGCGTTGCACTATGCTTTGGAAAATAAGCATGAAAAAATTGCAAATACATTAATTGAACATGGTGCAAATATAGAGTTACCTTTTTTTGGAAAAGATAAAGAGTACAGCTGTTTGGAATTAGCAAAAAAGCATGGTCTGGAATCGACAGTTACGCTTCTCATAAAAAGTAAACGAAGGTAAATCAAGGGCAATTAAGTTAGAACAAGTTGCAAAGACACTGTAACTCCACCCAACCTAGTACAGCTCATTAGTAGAATTATGCTGCCTCAAGGTAGCCAACTGGAGTCATGTCTTCCAGCGCATCGTGA
>NZ_JBSWYM010000046.1:0-3818 GCF_056161105.1 Pseudoalteromonas sp. AWH4_217
AAATTTTGAGCGATATCTGAAAATCCATACAGCTATATGTGGCATTCCAGCTGGATGTAGGATGGTTCCCGGCTCGTTGGCCGGGATGACGTCTAGTTATCTTTATATTGTCGACGATTCCGGTGCCTTATTCGTACGATAGAACTCTTCTCTGGCTCTTGCTTTAGCAGCGTAGGTGACGAGTGCACAGAGCGTGAAAAAGTTTATAAACAGTACAACGTTTAATCGGATGTTGTTCTTTATGAAGAGCTGATCCAGAAACTTCCATTTATATAACCACACTTCGATATAAACAATGAAGTTAATTGCTATGTCAACCCCGAACAACATCAGAAGTCCTATTTCCTGCAGTGCGAGGTGATGATTGTTATAGACTCGGCGGAAAAAATCCCAGTGTGTTTTTTGATATATCCAGTACGCGATATGTTTTCTGTAAATGATAGGAATACAAAATATCAAATCGAACACGATGCAATAAAGGTAAAAGTGTGTTGTCCAGGTCAAGGTTATAGGGAGTATGGCATCATCGATTGCCTCAAGACCAAAAAGAAATAGTAAAAAGTAGCGAGAGCACTCATATTTCCAGGTCGAAACAAGTGCAATTATCATCGCAATAAATGTTAGATAATAGACGAAGTCATATATGCTGATGCCCATTCTATTTATCCTCCTCGTCTTGCTCTTCATCGGAGTCTTTCGCTTCACTACTCGTAACAAAGCCAAAATACATACTGACCATGTCCTTACCAAAAATTAGAAACAGGTCGAGTAGCTGTGCACTGGTCATTTCGGTTTTACCGCTTTCCCAGTTACTGACGGTGGATTGGTCTACTTTTGAGGTCATTTTGGCGGCGAGCTCTCGCTGACTGAGCCCCATCTCCTGGCGCATCTGTCGAATAGAGCGTTGTAACTGCAGCTTGAACTTATCAATTTCCTTTTTGCGCTTCCCTGTTGTTGTTGTCATTCTTATATCCGCAAGTTTTATGTGGAGAAGAATTTTACACAACAGATACTATGTATCAATAAATAAGAATGGGTTAGCTACTTTTAATGAATATATTAATGACGCTAATGATAGAGAAAGGATGAAGTCTTATGGCTAGGAATCTTGTGATGAATATATTCATCAACGAATAGAGCTCATGGTTAATAATTTTAGCTATTTAGAAAAATTATAACCGATAAAGCTAAGAGCTCTAAAAGGTGAGGATATAGATATGTAATAGAAAACGCGCTGTAGGAGTTACAGCAAGGAAAGCAACAATTACTTTAATGTGATGCTAGCCATTTGTTTATTACTATTTCGACGGTGCTTCTAGAAAAGAGCCAGTTGCTATCCAGGCTTCTTTTTTGCAAACGGGTGGCGTATAAACAGCCGTCCTATCCGGTAGATCTGGACCACCGGTGCCGCCGCCACCACCACCATAAACTTTTGTAAGTGATTTTCTTGGAATTTTAGCCATGATAATATCAATCCTTAAAGGCGTTTCACAATATGTGTAGCTAATGAAAAAGTTAGCAAACGTGAGACTATTTAGAGGCTAGCCGCATTTACTCTTTGGAACAGGTGGTATGTAAACAGCGGTACGGTCTGGAAGGCCTGGGCTACCACCACCGCCGCCAGATCCTATGCCGCCGTAAATTTTTGAAAGTAAATCAGATGAAATTTTAACCATGATAGAATTTCTCCCTAGAAGGTGTTTTAACTATATAAGTAAGTAGTGCAAGCATGCCAAGTACATGCAATGCAATTTGAATTGGATCTCTTATAATTAACTTAATATAAGGGTTATCTATGACATATAAGCGATAGAGCCATATTTCGATATACACGATAAAGTTAACAATGAAGTTAACTATGTTGACTAATATTAAGCCAATTTCTTGCAATGAGAAGTGATGCTGTTCCACAACTCTTTTAAAGTAGTCGACTCCCGTCTTTTCGTATAACCATTGAGATGTTTGCTGTCTATAGATGATAGGAACTAAGAATAGAACATCAAGAATCATACAATAAAGGTAGTGGTGAGTTGTCCAGTTTAAGCTGGTTTTATATATAGACTCGTCAATTATCTCAACGATGAGCAATAAGACTAGAAAGTAGCGCGCACTTTCATAGCGCCAAGTAATGGCGAGAGAAAATAATATTATCGGGACGCCAGCATACGTAATAAAAGTACCAAAATCCATCCTAAGACTCCTTCTCTTCTTGTTCTTTTTTGGTGTCTGACTCTTTTTCTGCGTTATTCAAGAAGCCGAAGTACATCGCCACCATATCTTTACCAAAGATCAGAAATAAGTCCAGTAATTGGGCACTGGTCATTTCTGTTTTTCCACTTTCCCAGTTACTCAAAGTGGATTGGTCAACTTTTGAGGACATTTTGGCAGCTAATTCCCTCTGACTCAAGCCCACCTCAATGCGCATTTGCCGGATAGATCGCTGCATTTGTACTTTAAACTTGTCAATTTGCCGTTTTCTCTTCCCTGGACTGTTCTTCATATTATTTCCTGTAAGAGGTATATTGATTATATTTTACTTTATTGTAACGTTGCTGCAATGTTTAATACCATGCGTCCTGCAATTGATGAAAACATTCATCACTTCTCAGCTTTTAGGTTTGTACGGTTATTATTCACTCTGTATACGCTTTGGTTTTCTACTTTTTATACATTTAGGCCGGAAAATGTTCAAAGGTGTACGAGAAAGCACTCAGGAACAGCGTCGTTGCGTATTTTAGCGCAATGTAAGCTTGAGGTGAATTAGTTTGTATAATGGATATTATTTTGGTGCGCGATTGCACGGGAGAAATACTATGAGGTTGGCATCCAACTGAATGCAATTAATCAAGCTTAATGGGCAAATCTCAACACTGCAAAGTGAGATGTTTAAAGCAGCTCACTTCGTATGATTCGGGCAATGGAGGTTAAATCTGTCTGACGTTGCATGGCCTCGCTTTTACTGATCCCTTTGATAGCCTCGTAATCATCCAAAAAGAACGCAGTATCATACTTGTTTGAACGGGGGCATTTAACATAGACCAGCACATAACAATATTGAAATATTTGGTCTAATGAGCGGAAAAAGTCGATATCGCTGGCACTGATGTTTGGCTTTACCGTGTCGTTTAGCCTGTTCAGGTAGACATGCTTGATATAGACCGAGCGGCCGTTGCGGGAGTACTTTGCAATATCGTGAACCCCTTGATTAAAAACGGTCTTAATCTGTACATCGCTTAGTGGCACCAGACTGGAAGTAAACATGTCTGTGCCTGACTTGTGCGCCGATGTGGCCCATGATTTAAATTGTTCAAACATATCTTGGCTCCTTCAAGTATTGTTATTCAACGGGTTATGTACCTGGTTGCTATGTCCTTTAGTTCGTTTTTTTGCAGAGATTGTTATGCAACCATGTTGTTATAGTGTTAAATCATAGCCTAATTGAATATTAATGTGTTCATTAGTTGTAACTTTTTTAACGGGAAACTAACTACCCAGCACTAAAAGGCCGTGCTTAACGTGTTTTACGTTAGCAAAATGTTTCTTTTTTGACCGGTAAGCACGAGCTCTAGTATCGGTTGCTCATAAGCACAAGTAATCAAACTAACACTGTCATAGCCCGACACAACTCCCTGTCATCCCGCACTCGATGCGGGATCTACTTACCGGCGGCTCGGTTTAGCAATCTTTACTCAGTAAAAAGCGCACTGCATCTCGTTATCTGACACTCAGCGTCATTATCCGTAGGACTTGAATTGACTGCAGAATGGTTCCCGGCTCGCTGGCCGGGATGACGAGGGTAGGTGAGGAGCTGGGGACGC
>NZ_JBSWYM010000047.1:0-2223 GCF_056161105.1 Pseudoalteromonas sp. AWH4_217
AAATTTGATTACGTGCCACATAGGTTCGAATCCAAGTTGAACGACGTGTTAAACTTTCTCGCACATGGCGAGTGAACAGTAAAACACAAGCGGCAAAACACAGGCACCCAGAGTTATCTGTCTCTTTTTTAGGTTGACAGACAAGTTTTTGAATGAGTGTCTGCGATGTTTTATTTTACAGGTAAGTGTTGTCGAAGTAATAAGCCCATTCGCCTTGATTAGACACACCATTGGTGCGCGTTATTTAGGCAATGCATTAAATCGTTTGCACCTTAGCTGAGCCTTTAACTAACTGGACGAATGAGCCACCCCCTTGAGTAGCGCCAGATTAGGGTTAACCGATGAATGTCTAGTGGCCCTAAACGATAATGATTTAGGCAGCGACGAGATCGCAATAAGAGCCCCTCAATATGTGTTTGTCGTAAACGATTTTAACGGCTAACCGACATAGCGAAGTTGAATAGATTTAAGAATTGCCATTACAAATTAGCTGCTTAAGAGCAGCTAAAAAGAATCGTTATGTTTACTTGACCAGAGAAGGTTCATATGTGTTATAAGCCGTAATTACAGCCAAGCAACCGTGAACGAATATATTTGTCATTTTTGCGCACTGTCAAATCACTATATATTTTGCACCACTCTTCGTGGTTTCCGTAGTCTGCAATTTTATAGACTATTAAATCTAAATTTCTATTTGTGATTTCAGGGTGATTAAGAGTGTCAATAAATTTAGTAGAATTTTTCAAGCCCCAATTTACGATTGCCCCATAGGTAGCAGCCCCCGGAGCTTCACCTTTATACTCATTCAAATAATCAATAATTTGCTCACTAGAAGGGTTTTTATCTAAAAATGCAATAGTAGCTCTATTTGCTTCACAGATTGAATCGCACTCACAGCCAACTAATAGTAATGCAACTAGTGTCACCGAAAGTCGATTCATATGCCAAACTCTCCTAGGCTTATAGACATAATGACTCCCACACGGTGCTAGCCTCCGCATTTTCGTGGGTTAGCTTAAAGCCAGAGCCATAATTAGTTTGTCAAATAACTAAATAGCAGAGGCTAGCATGACTAAACATAACATACTTTTCATTGGCTTAGATACTCATAAAGAGTTCATTGAAGTTGCCTATATTGAAGACAACCGAGGCGCACAACCCATTCATTTCGGTCGTATTTCTTCAGCTAAAGTCACTATTAAAAAGCTTATCAGACAATTTGAATCTAAATACCCTAACACTACGCTCCATTTCGTTTATGAGGCTGGCCCCTGCGGTTACTGGATTTATCGGTTAATCACTAGTCTTGGTCATTGCTGCTATGTGGTTGCCCCTTCTCTCATTCCTAAAAAACCTGGCGAGCGTGTAAAAACTGACAAACGTGATGCACTTAAACTAGCTAAATTACTTAAGTCTGAAGACTTAACCCCTATTTATGTACCTGAGCCGGAAGATGAAGCTATTCGTGATTTATCTCGTGCTCGAGAAGTTGCGATGAAAGATTTAAAAGATGCAAAGTACCAGCTAAAAGCAATGCTTCTTCGCAACAACATTAACTATGCTGGCACAGCAAACTGGTCTCTCAAACACTTACGTTGGCTCACAGAACTGGTATTGCCACATCCTGCACAACAAATCGTTTTACAAGAGTTTATTCAAACCATAAACGAGCGAACTGCACGATTGGAGCGACTCGACAATGAGCTCTCTCATCATGTTTATCAATGGCGTTACTACCCTGTAGTTAAAGCAATCCAAGCTATGCGCGGCATTCGCTTACTCGTGGCCGCTGGTATTGTCGCTGAGCTTGGTGATTTAACCCGCTTCGACCATCCGCGAAAACTCATGAGTTATCTTGGGCTCGTTCCGAGTGAACACTCGAGTGGTGGTAAAAGGCATATTGGCGCAATTACTAAATGTGGCAATGGTCGTGCAAGGCGCTTATTAGTCGAAGGTGCTCACAGTTACCGTCATGCAGCCAACATATCGACTGAGTTACAAAAACGACAAGAAGGCTTACCAAAGCAACTTATTGATATTGCATGGAAAGCACAATTAAGGTTCTGTAAACGTTATAAAAAGCTTATAAATAAAGGTAAGCATTACCGCAAAGGGAAGACACCCAGCGTTACTTATCCCCTTTTCGGGTTCTCAGTTGATGAATACGAGTGTTATATAGATTTAAATAAGCGAGAAACCGCGAGAGGTGGCTTCATGGGTGAG
>NZ_JBSWYM010000048.1:0-1482 GCF_056161105.1 Pseudoalteromonas sp. AWH4_217
GTTCACCAAATTAATGGTGGGTTGTACTGGACTTGAACCAGTGACCCTCGCCTTGTAAGGGCGATGCTCTCCCAACTGAGCTAACAACCCATAACTATTCTGACTTTTGCGTATTGAGCCATAATTTTTCCTTCTTTTTAAACAAGAAGATTATGGTGGGTTGTACTGACTTTAATTCAGAACCCTTGCCTTGGTAAGAATGAGCGCGATGCTGCATCGACCAAGTTTACCAAATTATGGTGGGTTGTACTGGACTTGAACCAGTGACCCTCGCCTTGTAAGGGCGATGCTCTCCCAACTGAGCTAACAACCCAATACGCTGTTTCAAATGTGAATGTCTATATTAACTTTCACCAAATTAATGGTGGGTTGTACTGACTTTAATTCAGAACCCTTGCCTTGGTAAGAGTGAGCGCGATGCTGCATCGACCAAGTTCACCAAATTAGTGGTGGGTTGTACTGGACTTGAACCAGTGACCCTCGCCTTGTAAGGGCGATGCTCTCCCAACTGAGCTAACAACCCACATTCGAAACACAAGACACATTGCCGTGTCGTTGTGGGGCGCTATTATATGTTTCCTTTCAAAGGAGTCAACACAAAATCCTGATTTTTTATCTGTATGCTTCTTTTGTGTTCAGGTGTTCGTTTTTTAGGTATTTCTCTTCATTATATGTCTAAGCAATATATTGTCCGCCAGGTAAAGTGAGCGGCGGGGTGGTGAAGATGTTGAGTGCTGTTTTTAGACAGGAAGGTGGGCAGGGGGAAGTTAAAAGCATTTGTTTCGAGATAGAATCCGCTTGCAAATGAAATGAGTTGTCCAATGGATACTCTGGCCTTTTATCTGTGTCCAATTGAGTAGCAGTCTGTGTCTCCTTGTTCAAAATATTGAGAGGTCAAGTACAAGGATATGCATAATCGAGAATAGCTGGTTTTAAATTAAGCAAAAACAGGCACTTCTATTGATTGAAGCGCTTAATTCGCTTATATTCTGTCCTCTTGGGGTGTTTTTGCAGCAGTTAGAAAAAACTTGCAGAAAAGGTGTTGACTTTGTTTTCTGTGATGCATAGAATGCGCCCCGCACTCAGCGATGCAGCGTTACAGTTTCATTGCTGCTGGTGAGGGGCTATAGCTCAGCTGGGAGAGCGCTTGCATGGCATGCAAGAGGTCGGCGGTTCGATCCCGCCTAGCTCCACCAAATTCAGTGCGTAAATGTCCTAGTGATATAATATTTGGAACTGGCTTCGAATGCTGCTTCTAAATGATTGTGTCCCCTTCGTCTAGAGGCCTAGGACACCGCCCTTTCACGGCGGTAACAGGGGTTCGAATCCCCTAGGGGACGCCACTTACTTTTTGTAAGTACCAAGCTCGCATGGTAAGAGCCTAAATAACCAGTCCTAGTGACACATTCAGTGTCCCCTTCGTCTAGAGGCCTAGGACACCGCCCTTTCACGGCGGTAACAGGGGTTCGAATCCCCTAGGGG
>NZ_JBSWYM010000049.1:0-1470 GCF_056161105.1 Pseudoalteromonas sp. AWH4_217
GAGCCTGAGGCCGAACCCGCAGAAGACATGCTGGCGGAAGAGCCGGACGATCTGGATGGGTTATTAGAAGAAGAGCCTGAGGCTGAACCCGAAGAAGACATGCTGGCAGAAGAGCCGGACGATCTGGATGACTTGTTAGAAGAAGAGCCTGAGGCCGAACCCGCAGAAGACATGCTGGCGGAAGAGCCGGACGATCTGGATGACTTGTTAGAAGAAGAGCCTGAGGCCGAACCCGCAGAAGACATGCTGGCAGAAGAGCCGGACGATCTGGATGACTTGTTAGAAGAAGAGCCTGAGGCCGAACCCGCAGAAGACATGCTGGCAGAAGAGCCGGACGAGCTGGATGGGTTATTAGAAGAAGAGCCTGAGGCTGAACCCGCAGAAGACATGCTGGCAGAAGAACCGGACGAGCTGGATGGGTTATTAGAAGAAGAGCCTGAGGCCGAACCCGCAGAGGACATGCTAGCGGAAGAGTCGGATGATCTGGGTGATTTGCTTGAAGAAGAGCCTGAGGCCGAACCCGCAGAGGGCATGCTGGCCGAAGAGCCGGATGATCTGGATGATTTGCTTGAAGAAGAGCCTGATGCAGAAGAATTTATGCCCGGTTCGGACGCTGTCTCTAAGACAGAGTCCGGTCATCTTGATGGCATGCTGGAAGAAGAATCCGACTTGCAGCCTTTGCATGATAAAGCTGAACCGTCAGTTGAACTGGAGCTCGATGCACAAGAGTCTGCGCAGGCAGGATCTGAACTGCCTGAAACAGAGGATGAGTTACTCGACGAATTTGCAGAGCAATTAACTCACCCTTCCGAAGAAGCCAAAATGCCCGAGCCCACTCAACTGCAAAATGTGGATGAGTTACTGGAGGCGCTGGAAGCTGAAGGAGATGAGTTTGACGCGGATCTGGAAGAGGATGTTGAGATAGACCTTGGTGACGATCCATTAGCGGATGAAGACATAGATCTGTCCGAAGAGGAAGAGCTGACTGAAATAGACCTCGTTACCCCCAGTGAAGAACTGAGTAGTTATCCTGAGTTACAGATGGATGAATCTGAAGCACAAGAGATTTCTCTCGATGATGAATCAGAATCGGCTATCAGTGAAACAGAAAGGGCACTGGCAGAGAGCTTGGGACAAGATGATGCGTCCGGTCTGCTAGATGAACTGGATGATGATGGCGAAGACTTGCTGGATTTTGAGGGAGATTTTGACGATCTGGATGGTCCTGACTTTGAAATTGAACTGGATGAAGACGCGAGTCTTGACAGTGCAACAGTGGAGGAACCAGCAGCCGAGCAAGCCCCAGAGGAAGCGACAGTAAGCGATGAAACGCTGGCCGATGAAGACTTCCCTGAGTTTGATGAAGAAGATGCGCTAGCTGCGATGGACGCAGAGCCTGAATTCGAAGAGCCAGCAGCCGAGGAAGCGACAGTAAGCGATGAAGCCCTGGCCGATGAAGACTTCCCTGAG
>NZ_JBSWYM010000051.1:0-1111 GCF_056161105.1 Pseudoalteromonas sp. AWH4_217
AGGGTTGTGCATTCTAATCACTTCCCGTTTTATGTCAACACTTAATTTTGATTTTTCTTTCGAAGCATTCAAAGCTAAGTTTTATTTGACTGCCAACTCGCTGGCTCGTTGCTTTTCAGCGTTGTACCCCGTGTCGGTGGATGCGCATTATAGGGAAATCGAATAACGATGCAACCCCTTTTTTCATTTTTCTCTCGATAATATGTCACTACCACCTACCACTCCAAATACACACAAAACACAAACAAGATACACACAATCAAATGTGGATAAGTTCGCAAATAAACAACAGTACAGGCAAAATAGTGAAAGACGATCAGCGTGAGTCTTCAGTTTCTTATTCTGCTCAGGGATATAAAGCTGTACGTAAATAAAGCCAGAAGGTTGATAAAAATTACATCGGCGGGCTTTAGTCATTTTGCTTCCTGTACTAATAGCACGCTGAGCAAAGAATACCCTCAGCACAAGTAGTTCAATACCCAATATGGGAGTGGAGTATGCTCTGTATGAAGTGTTAGCCAGTTACTCATCCGCAAGTCCAGGCTCATGGACGACAATAGTGCAAACTGTAAGAATGGAATATAAACGGCTTATTCAAAAAAGCGCTGCATATCCTGGGTTTGTAACCCATACCCTGCAGTAGATCCAGGTTCACAAAGCTCTACCCCACCTTCAACAACAACTCCCTCTTCATACAGCACGCCGTGCGATACTGTTTAAACCAGCTTTTCGGTGTTGAATAGGTTTGTTTCGGTGTATTTATCATGCCTACGAAGTAGCTTTTCAGTGCTGAGTAGGTTTGCTCCGGTGTACTCTTCATACTTACGAAGTAGCGTTCCAGCTGTGGATCCAGGTTTCACCTGCTCTGCCAAACCTCCAACAGCTCCGTTGCCATCCCGCACGCGATGCGGGAGCTGTTTATACCTGCTTTTCGGTGTTGAGTAGGTTTGCTTCGATGTATTTGTCATGCCTGCGATGTGGTCTGTTGGTAGATCCCGCATCAAGTGTGGGATGACGATGGTGTAGACCTGTATGAATGGAGAAATACATGACACTTCGTCAGAAATCGCTCTATACATCATGAAAGCAAGGAGTATGTTTGAGCCGGCGT
>NZ_JBSWYM010000053.1:0-970 GCF_056161105.1 Pseudoalteromonas sp. AWH4_217
ATTACTCAACGATAGTTGCAACAACACCAGCACCAACTGTACGGCCACCTTCACGGATCGCGAAACGTAGACCTTCGTCCATCGCGATTGGGCAGATCAGCTCAACAGTCATCTTGATGTTGTCACCAGGCATTACCATTTCAACGCCTTCTGGCAGCTCAACGTTACCAGTTACGTCAGTTGTACGGAAGTAGAACTGTGGACGGTAGCCTTTGAAGAATGGAGTGTGACGACCACCTTCATCTTTAGACAGTACGTATACTTCTGAAGTGAACTTAGTGTGCGGAGTGATTGAACCAGGCTTAGCAAGAACCTGACCACGCTCAACTTCGTCACGCTTAGTACCACGTAGAAGGGCACCGATGTTCTCACCTGCACGACCTTCGTCAAGCAGCTTACGGAACATTTCAACACCTGTACAAGTTGTCTTCGTAGTTTCTTTGATACCTACGATTTCAACTTCGTCGTTCACGTTGATGATACCAGCTTCAACACGGCCAGTTACAACTGTACCACGACCCTGGATTGAGAATACGTCTTCGATAGGCATGATGAAAGGCTTATCGATGTCACGCTCTGGCTCTGGGATGTAAGAATCTAGTGCTTCTGCAAGCTCAACGATCTTGTCTTCCCACTCTTTCTCGCCTTCAAGCGCTTTAAGAGCAGAACCCTGGATTAGAGGCAGGTCATCACCTGGGAAGTCGTACTCAGAAAGAAGTTCACGAACTTCCATCTCTACTAGCTCTAGTAGCTCTTCGTCGTCAACCATGTCACATTTGTTCATGAATACGATGATGTAAGGTACACCAACCTGACGAGAAAGTAGGATGTGCTCACGTGTTTGAGGCATAGGACCGTCAGTTGCAGCAACTACCAGGATCGCGCCGTCCATCTGAGCAGCACCAGTGATCATGTTTTTAACGTAGTCAGCGTGTCCAGGACAGTCAACGTGCGCGTAGTGGCGAGTTGG
>NZ_JBSWYM010000054.1:0-917 GCF_056161105.1 Pseudoalteromonas sp. AWH4_217
CGCAGACACCCATTCAAAAACTTGTCTGCTATGCCTCCGCCATCTAAGCTTTTAACCTGCTCCAAGGACAAGGACGAAGCAAATGCCAATGGCACGGAAAAACCAGGTCAGTTTAGTTGACACAAAATACTACCATTGCATCTCGCGCTGTGTCAGGCGTGCCTTTCTATGTGGTGAGGATCCATTAACAGGCCAATCTTATGAGCATCGCCGTGAATGGGTTGAAGAAAAGCTTCTCCTGCTGGGCACCATTTTCTGTATCGATATCTGCGCTTACGCTGTCATGAGCAATCATACCCATATCGTATTATATGTGGATGATAAAAAAGCCAATCGATTGAATGACAAAGCCATCGTCATCCGCTGGCATAAGCTATTTAAGGGAAACTGGCTGACGCACAAATTCATCGAAGGTAACGAACTTAATCCGTCTGAGCGTTTGATGCTTGACGATATTATCGAGAAGTATAGGGAGAGACTTGCGAGTATTAGCTGGTTTATGCGCGTACTGAACGAAGACATTGCCCGCCGAGCCAATAAAGAAGATGGCTGTACAGGCCGGTTCTGGGAGGGCAGATTTAAGTCCCAGGCACTACTCGATGAAGCCGCTCTGGCCGCCTGCATGGCCTATGTTGACCTCAATCCAATCAGAGCCAAAATGGCCAACACACCCGAAACCTCTGACCATACCAGCATCAAAAAACGCATTGAACACGTCCAGAACAGCACGCAACCGAAGAACCTTCTGCGTTTTGCTGGCAACCCCAGACAAAACATGCCCAAAGGATTACCCTTTGAGCTTAAGTACTACATTGAACTCGTAGAACTCACCGGCCGATGCGTTCGAGCAGACAAGCGAGGTTACATCTGCGAAATCCAGCCTATTCTCGCCCGATTACAAATAGAGCCAGAAAACT
>NZ_JBSWYM010000055.1:0-911 GCF_056161105.1 Pseudoalteromonas sp. AWH4_217
ACCACGGAGTGATTCATGACTGGGGTGAAGTCGTAACAAGGTAGCCCTAGGGGAACCTGGGGCTGGATCACCTCCTTATCGACTTAGAACTAATTTGTTCGAAGTGTCCACACAGATGATTGTTGATTAGAATTAGAGAACACAAACATTGTTTGGGTCTGTAGCTCAGCTGGTTAGAGCGCACGCCTGATAAGCGTGAGGTCGGTAGTTCAAGTCTACTCAGACCCACCACTTCTTCCCGATGCTGCGTTATTAAGCTCGTCGTTTAGAAACTACTAAACGTCCTCACTTAATGCCTGGCCTCGAAAAGAAGCTTGGTTCAGAACAATGTTATCCTAGTAATGTGGGGCTATAGCTCAGCTGGGAGAGCGCCTGCCTTGCACGCAGGAGGTCAGCAGTTCGATCCTGCTTAGCTCCACCACTTTACTACCTACTCCTCATAGATAAACACTCTTAAGACAGTGACTTTAAATAAGAAACTGAGAGTTTTTAACTCTGAGAAGTAATTCTCTTGCTCTTTAAAAATTTGGAAAGCTGATATTAAATTCTCGGAATAACAATGAAAATTGTTGTTCTATAGAGTTTTCGAAAGAAAAATGCCGATAAATTCGAAAGAATTTATTAGCGTCTACTTTAGTATTACTTAACTTCTGGCGAAGTTAAAACTGTCTTTAGCACTACAGCTTAAAATAGATTTTTCAATGAATTTGTTTTTCAGGCAAGGCGCTTAAATATTTTATCGCAGGGCGCAACCTTACTGGTTGTAACCAAGTAAAATATTTAAGGAACGCAGCATGGGAGACAAAGGCGCAGAAAAACCATTTTGGGTTGTATGGTTAAGTGACTAAGCGTACACGGTGGATGCCTTGGCAGTTGGAGGCGATGAAGGACGTACTAACTTGCGATAAGCC
>NZ_JBSWYM010000056.1:0-848 GCF_056161105.1 Pseudoalteromonas sp. AWH4_217
TGGCTGACTGATTGGCTGACTGATTGGCTGACTGATTGGCTGACTGATTGGCTGACTGATTGGCTGACTGATTGGCTGACTGATTGGCTGATTGGCTGATTGGCTGATTGGCTGATTGGCTGATTGGCTGATTGGCTGATTGGCTGATTGGCTGATTGGCTGATTGGATAAGTAGTTACCTGTATTTGTGCACAACCTGAAGAAGGTACCAGATTGATCTTGTCCGTTAATCTTGCAAGCCACTTGAAAGTGCTGTCAGTAATCATTTTTGTAGGTGCTATCCGGCCATGATCCTGAGTCACAGTCTTTTTCAGGCAGAAAAAAAGGAGTGATATCACTCCTTATTTATCTGTTTCTCGCTAAATTTTCCGCCAAAAATTAGTGAGACTTACGTCCTGTAAGGCAGTCAATGTAGCCATCCAGTATTTTATCCCAATCAACAGCGCCACCATTGACGGTAAAAGTATCCTGCTTCGCTAATACTTTCATTGTTTGTTCCTTACCATTTGTAAGTGACTTCAATTGACTCGTCGCCTTTGGTGTACTTTACAGTCAAAGAACCCGCGCCGTTTACTGCCTGGATGTCGTTTTGAGTTAATACGTTCATTGTTTTTTCCTTACCACTTGTAAGTGACTTCAATTGACTCGTCGCCTTTGGTGTACTTTACAGTCAAAGAACCCGCGCCGTTTACTGCCTGGATGTCATTTTGAGTTAATACGTTCATTGTTTTTTCCTTACCACTTGTAAGTGACTTCAATTGACTCGTCGCCTTTGGTGTACTTTACAGTCAAAGAACCCGCGCCGTTTACTGCCTGGATGTCATTTTGAGTTAATACGTTCATTGTTT
>NZ_JBSWYM010000057.1:0-791 GCF_056161105.1 Pseudoalteromonas sp. AWH4_217
GCACTTGCTTGTGAGGTTGCAGGACTAAATCGAAGTGTCTATTACTACACGCACAAACGACCACCTGATGATGAGGTAATCGATGCGTTGCTGTTGCTTGTAGAGCGTCACCCTCGCTGGGGTTTGCCTAAGCTGTTTAAACGGCTGCGGCATCAGGGGAAAACATGGAACAAGAAGCGTGTTGAACGAGTTTACAATATGCTAAAGCTCAACTTGAGGCGAAAGGGAAAGCGCCGTGTTCCTACTCGTAGCCCAGAGCCATTGAGTACGCCGGAAAAGCACAATGATTCTTGGTCTATGGATTTTATGAGCGACGCTTTAAGCTTTGGACATCGCTTCAGAACATTAAATATTATTGATGATTACAATCGGCAAGCACTGGCCATCGAAGTAGATACCAGTTTGACCACAGAGCGGGTTATCAGAACGCTTGAACGAGTGATTGCCTGGCGAGGAAAGCCGTCGCAAATAAGGGTTGATAATGGACCTGAATTTACGTCCAGCTTATTAGAAAGTTGGGCTCAGAACAAAAATATAAAGCTAGAGTTTATTCAGCCAGGTAGTCCTTATCAGAATGGTTTTGTGGAGCGTTTTAATCGCAGTTATCGAGAAGAAGTATTAGATTTATATCTGTTCGATTCACTACAACAAGTACGCGAAATCACAGATGAATGGTTAGAAATTTACAATTATGAAAGGCCTCACGATGCGCTGGAAGACATGACTCCAGTTGGCTACCTTGAGGCAGCATAATTCTACTAATGAGCTGTACTAGGTTGGGTGGAGTTACA
>NZ_JBSWYM010000058.1:0-743 GCF_056161105.1 Pseudoalteromonas sp. AWH4_217
TTGCGTCATCTAGCGAACTAGAATCTGCTGTTAGAACTCAACCTGTACGAGTGCCCACACAGATGATTGCTTCATATTTTTAAAGAACAGTGCGACTTAATGTCGCTGCGTTGTTAGCGCTGAGGGTTGTGAATTCTAATCACTTCCCGTCTTAAGTCAACACTTAATTTTGATTTTTCTTTCGAAGCATTCAAAGCTAAGTTTTATTTGACTTCCAACTCGTTGACTCGTTGCTTTTCAGCGTTGTGCCCCGTGTCGGTGGATGCGCATTATAGGGAAATCGAAACCCAGCGCAACCTCTTTTTTGAAGAAAAGTGAGAAAAACGGTGCGTTCGGACAAAATACAAACAAAAAGGTGTTTTTTGATATGTTTTCGAACAGATATTCCCCTTTCAAAAAGGTGAAATGAGCCAATTTAACTGAACCCGTTACTTCTCTCATCTTTCAGGCATGAATAAAGGCCGCACCTTTTACAAGGAAACGACCTTTCTCACAGTGTTACTGCAATCTGTAGATTATTCTACGATTGTAGCTACAAGCACCAACATTGCCCTGTAGAGAGAGCCACCTTCACATGATGACTTTCACTCAGGCATTAAAAAAGGCCACCGAAGTGACCTTTTTTATAATGCTTATTGCATCACTACTGTTGATTACTCAACGATAGTTGCAACAACACCAGCACCAACTGTACGGCCACCTTCACGGATCGCGAAACGTAGACCTTCGTCCATCGCGATTGG
>NZ_JBSWYM010000059.1:0-739 GCF_056161105.1 Pseudoalteromonas sp. AWH4_217
GTATACGTCATCTTACGATTTTGCACAGTGCTGTGTTTTTAATAAACAGTCCCAGCCACCTGGTCACTGCGGCTCTCGTCTGCTTACGGAGCAAGTCCTTCACAAACAAGAGCGTACCTTCTCCCGAAGTTACGGTACAATTTTGCCTAGTTCCTTCACCCGAGTTCTCTCAAGCGCCTTAGTATTCTCTACCTGACCACCTGTGTCGGTTTAGGGTACGATTCGATATAAACTGAAGCTTAGAGGCTTTTCCTGGAAGTAGGGCATCAACAACTTCACCACCGTAGTAGCTCGTCTCGACTCTCAGCCTTAGCGACCCGGATTTTCCTAAGTCACCAGCCTACAGCCTTTCACATGGACAACCAACGCCATGCTTGCCTAGCCTGCTCCGTCCCCCCATCGCATTTATACCAAGTACGGGAATATTAACCCGTTTCCCATCGACTACGCTCTTCAGCCTCGCCTTAGGGGTCGACTCACCCTACCCTGATTAACATGGGATAGGAACCCTTGGTCTTCCGGCGTGCGGGTTTTTCACCCGCATTATCGTTACTCATGTCAGCATTCGCACTTCTGATACGTCCAGCAAACCTTACAGTTCACCTTCAGCCGCTTACAGAACGCTCCCCTACCCCGCGAACTAAGTTCGCAGCCGTAGCTTCGGTGGTATGTTTAGCCCCGTTACATCTTCCGCGCAGGCCGACTCGACTAGTGAGCTATTACGCTTTCTTTAAAGGAT
>NZ_JBSWYM010000060.1:0-618 GCF_056161105.1 Pseudoalteromonas sp. AWH4_217
TCAATTGACTCGTCGCCTTTGGTGTACTTCACAGTGATTGATCCTGCGCCGTTTACCGCCTGAATGTCATTTTGAGTTAATACGTTCATTGTTTGCTCCTTACCACTCATAGCCAATTTCAATTGACTCGTCGCCTTTGGTGTATTTCACAGTGATTGATCCTGCGCCGTTTACCGCCTGAATGTCGTTTTGAGTTAATACGTTCATTGTTTGCTCCTTACCACTCGTAGCCAATTTCAATTGACTCGTCGCCTTTGGTGTACTTCACAGTGATTGATCCTGCGCCGTTTACCGCCTGAATGTCATTTTGAGTTAATACGTTCATTGCTTTTCCTCTACCATTGAAATGGTGTTTTTTACTTATATTCACTTTTTTAAAGTAACCAGATGAAGTTAGGTGTGAACCACTGACTACCTGTTTGCAACACGATTACTTTTAGAATTTGATGCTGAAGCCAACACCGATCGTTTTGTTATCAGCGTTATACTCGATGTAGTAGTCAACACCACCTGCAACCTGGCTTACCGCCACTTGACTCATTTCTTTCATAACTGTCTCCAAAAAAACTGTGACTTAGAATTTGATGCTGAAGCCAACACCGATCGTTTTGTTATCAG
>NZ_JBSWYM010000061.1:0-578 GCF_056161105.1 Pseudoalteromonas sp. AWH4_217
TGGACGCAGAGCCTGAATTCGAAGAGCCAGCAGCCGAGGAAGCGACAGTAAGCGATGAAGCCCTGGCCGATGAAGACTTCCCTGAGTTTGACGAAGAAGACGCGTTGAGTGCGATGGACGCAGAGCCCGAAGTCGAAGAGCCTGCAGCGGAACAAGCTCAAGAGGAAGCGACATTAAGCGACGAAGTGTTAGCCGACGAAGACTTCCCTGAGTTTGACGAAGAAGACGCGTTGAGTGCGATGGACGCAGAGCCTGAATTCGAAGAGCCAGCAGCCGAGGAAGCGACAGTAAGCGATGAAGCCCTGGCCGATGAAGACTTCCCTGAGTTTGATGAAGAAGATGCGCTAGCTGCGATGGACGCCGAGCCCGAAGTCGAAGAGCCTGCAGCGGAACAAGCTCAAGAAGAAGAGACGGTAAGCGATGAAGCTCAGGCCGACGAAGACTTCCCTGAGTTTGATGAAGAAGATGCGCTAGCTGCGATGGACGTCGAGCCCGAAGTCGAAGAGCCAGCAGCGGAACAAGCTCAAGAAGAAGCGACGGTAAGCGATGAAGCTCAGGCCGACGAAGACTTCCCTGAG
>NZ_JBSWYM010000062.1:0-565 GCF_056161105.1 Pseudoalteromonas sp. AWH4_217
GCAGCCGTAGCTTCGGTGGTATGTTTAGCCCCGTTACATCTTCCGCGCAGGCCGACTCGACTAGTGAGCTATTACGCTTTCTTTAAAGGATGGCTGCTTCTAAGCCAACCTCCTAGCTGTTTTAGCCTTCCCACATCGTTTCCCACTTAACATACACTTTGGGACCTTAGCTGACGGTCTGGGTTGTTTCCCTCTCCACGATGGACGTTAGCACCCACCGTGTGTCTCCCGGATAGTACTTTACGGTATTCGGAGTTTGCAAAGGGTTGGTAAGTCGGGATGACCCCCTAGCCTTAACAGTGCTCTACCCCCGTAAGTATTCGTCCGAGGCTCTACCTAAATAGATTTCGGGGAGAACCAGCTATCTCCCGGTTTGATTAGCCTTTCACTCCTAGCCACAGGTCATCCCCTAACTTTTCAACGTTAGTGGGTTCGGTCCTCCAGTCAGTGTTACCTGACCTTCAACCTGCCCATGGCTAGATCACCGGGTTTCGGGTCTATACCCTGCAACTTAAGCGCCCAGTTAAGACTCGCTTTCGCTACGGCTCCCCTAAATGGTTAACCT
>NZ_JBSWYM010000063.1:0-540 GCF_056161105.1 Pseudoalteromonas sp. AWH4_217
ATTTTGGGTTGTATGGTTAAGTGACTAAGCGTACACGGTGGATGCCTTGGCAGTTGGAGGCGATGAAGGACGTACTAACTTGCGATAAGCCTAGTCAAGCCAGTAAGAGGCGCTTGAGACTAGGATTTCCGAATGGGGAAACCCGGCCCTTTGGGTCATCGTTAACTGAATACATAGGTTAACGAAGCGAACGCGGAGAACTGAAACATCTAAGTACCCGTAGGAAAAGAAATCAACCGAGATTCCGAAAGTAGCGGCGAGCGAAATCGGATTAGCCCTTAAGCTTTAATGTAGTTAGTGGAACATTCTGGAAAGTATGACGATACAGGGTGACAGTCCCGTACACGACAACTTATTTAAAGTGAAATCGAGTAGGTCGGAGCACGTGAAACTTTGACTGAATATGGGGGGACCATCCTCCAAGGCTAAATACTCCCAACTGACCGATAGTGAACCAGTACCGTGAGGGAAAGGCGAAAAGAACCCCTGTGAGGGGAGTGAAATAGAACCTGAAACCGTGTACGTACAAGCAGTAGGAGC
>NZ_JBSWYM010000064.1:0-506 GCF_056161105.1 Pseudoalteromonas sp. AWH4_217
TTGCACCGGCGAAGCGTTTCACATGAATGGGGTTGGCAATAACGAACGGTAAACTTGCTTTGGAGCATGCAAGAATGAATGGCATCTCGAGCCTGCCAGTGGCCTCAATAACGATACGTTCAGGTTTGTATGGCTTTATCTTTTGAATCGCGTCACGGATCCCTTGCTCGTCATTTTTGACAGTGAAGTGAATATCTAAAGGTCGTATATAAATATCGAGCTGAAACTTGCCGGTATCGACACCAATGTTGATGCTTTGATTTGTTTTGGTATTCATATAAGCTAACTCATGCTTGCAAAATGCGGGCTCGAGGCCCAGTAGACTATTCGAGTGTGGTGCTTGGAGTCTTTTACAGCGTTCATTCTTGTTACCGGTCTCTCAATAGAGGAGCCAACGTTCAATCGAACTACTGTAAAAGAAGGCTTTAGTTGCAGCTAAAGCCTGGGTCTCACTTTACCCTAAATCGGTAAAATAAATAAATTTGATGGGTCTATTATCCATACAA
>NZ_JBSWYM010000065.1:0-436 GCF_056161105.1 Pseudoalteromonas sp. AWH4_217
TTCGTCAGAAATCGCTCTATACATCATGAAAGCAAGGAGTATGTTTGAGCCGGCGTATTTACTACACGTAAAGTGTCGCTTTCCTGCAGCGACTCCAGGTTTTCCCAGCTCTACCACACCTCCAACAACAACTCCGTTGTCATCCCGCACGCGATGCGGGATCCATTTAAACCTGTTTTTCAGTGCTGAGTAGGTTTGTTTCGGTGTATTCGTCATACGTACGGTGTGGTCTGTTGGTAGATCCCGCATCAAGTACGGGATGACGGCAGTGTAGGCCTGTTTGAATGGAGAAATGTCAGCGTTCTCACCTAAAATATTTTTAAACCCAAACGCAAAAAACCCGCGGCATTGCTGCAACGGGTTTGACGTACATGGAAGTACTAATGTCGATGATATTCATGGATGAATGTCTTTCATCGACCTACTTATTAGGAGC
>NZ_JBSWYM010000066.1:0-424 GCF_056161105.1 Pseudoalteromonas sp. AWH4_217
ACCACGGAGTGATTCATGACTGGGGTGAAGTCGTAACAAGGTAGCCCTAGGGGAACCTGGGGCTGGATCACCTCCTTATCGACTTAGAACTGATTTGTTCGAAGTGTCCACACAGATGATTGTTGCTTGGTAAGTTTACTTGCTGAGTGATATTGCTCTTTAAAAATTTGGAAAGCTGATATTAAATTCTCGGAATGACAATGAAAATTGTTGTTCTATAGAGTTTTCGAAAGAAAAATGCCGATAAATTCGCAAGAATTTATTAGCGTCTACTTTAGTATTACTTAACTTCTGGCGAAGTTAAAACTGTCTTTGACACTACAATTCAAAACTATTTTGGGTTGTATGGTTAAGTGACTAAGCGTACACGGTGGATGCCTTGGCAGTTGGAGGCGATGAAGGACGTACTAACTTGCGATAAGCC
>NZ_JBSWYM010000067.1:0-392 GCF_056161105.1 Pseudoalteromonas sp. AWH4_217
GACCACATCGCAGGCATGACAAATACATCGAAGCAAACCTACTCAACACCGAAAAGCAGGTATAAACAGCTCCCGCATCGCGTGCGGGATGACAATGGAGTTGTTGTTGGAGGTGTGGTAAAGCAGGGTAAACCTGGAGTCGCTGCTGGAAGGCCACATCGTAGGCATGACAAATACACCGAAACAAACCTACTCAGCACTGAAAAACAGGTTTAAATGGATCCCGCATCGTGTGCGGGATGACGCCGGAGTTGTTGTTGGAAGTGTGGTAGAGCTGGGTAAACCTGGAGCCGCTGCTGGAAGACCACTCCGTACGTATGACGAATACACCGAAACAAACCTACTCAGTACTGAAAAACAGGTTTAAATGGATCCCGCATCGCGTGCGGGAT
>NZ_JBSWYM010000068.1:0-390 GCF_056161105.1 Pseudoalteromonas sp. AWH4_217
GTTCACCAAATTAATGGTGGGTTGTACTGGACTTGAACCAGTGACCCTCGCCTTGTAAGGGCGATGCTCTCCCAACTGAGCTAACAACCCAGAGTATTTTTTACTAAACCTTTAAGATGGTGGGTTGTACTGGACTTGAACCAGTGACCCTCGCCTTGTAAGGGCGATGCTCTCCCAACTGAGCTAACAACCCATCTTAAAATTTTGTCAGAGTTTAGTTTTAGTTATGGTGGGTTGTACTGACTTTAATACAGTAACCCTTGCCTTGGTAAGAATGAGCGCGATGCTGCATCGACCAAGTTCACCAAATTAATGGTGGGTTGTACTGGACTTGAACCAGTGACCCTCGCCTTGTAAGGGCGATGCTCTCCCAACTGAGCTAACAACCCA
>NZ_JBSWYM010000069.1:0-378 GCF_056161105.1 Pseudoalteromonas sp. AWH4_217
GTTCTTATTACTCATGTAACGACATTTTGCTCGCTGGTATGAGTATGGGTGACGGTGTTTACGACATTAGTACAAAAAGTGGCGAAACGCTTTCTGTTTATTGTGATATGACAACAGATGATGGTGGCTGGACCTTAGTAGGCAGCTATCCAAAGACAGCACCTGGAGGCATGGCCCGAGTTGCAGACTATGGTACTGAACCTGAAACCAATCCGAATGATCCAACCAAACTGTGGCTCTTCCAGAAAGACTTAAGCCCATTTTCTGATGCGCGAGAGCAAATCTCCTGTTCGCAAACTGCATGTGCAGATGGTAAGTACGCTTTCGGAAATAATCTGACAACGTCTGATTTGGAAAAAATTCGTTCTTCCTGGGGAT
>NZ_JBSWYM010000070.1:0-358 GCF_056161105.1 Pseudoalteromonas sp. AWH4_217
AAACTAAAATTAAGCTTTCTTAGGACGAACCAGAACGTCTACCAAAGTCCAGGATGTTTTCTTAGGGATTTTGGCGGTGACGCACATTCACGGAGTGTCGCGCTATACAGCAAACCCTTTTGAACATTCTGAGTACCCCAAACGCAAAAGCCCCAGCCAAAAGGCTGGGGCTTTTCAAAAGTTTAATTTAGTTAAAAACTAAAATTAAGCTTTCTTAGGACGAACCAGAACGTCTACCAAAGTCCAGGATGTTTTCTTAGGGATTTTGGCGGTGACGCACATTCACGGAGTGTCGCGCTATACAGCAAACCCTTTTGAACATTCTGAGTACCCCAAACGCAAAAGCCCCAGCCAAAAG
>NZ_JBSWYM010000071.1:0-357 GCF_056161105.1 Pseudoalteromonas sp. AWH4_217
AGACTCGCTTTCGCTACGGCTCCCCTAAATGGTTAACCTCGCTACAGAATATAAGTCGCTGACCCATTATACAAAAGGTACGCAGTCACCCATCCCGAAATATCTTCCGCTTGTCTTTTCTGCCAATCTTACATCGCTTTTTTTGCTTCCGTTTCTCATGTACTTTGAATGTACACTGCGATACGGGTCAAAAAAACCGTGTAACCTTGTTTGAAAATCCTGCGCTCTTACCGAGGTAAAATCGTCAAGAAAGATACTTTGGTGATGGGCTCCTACTGCTTGTACGTACACGGTTTCAGGTTCTATTTCACTCCCCTCACAGGGGTTCTTTTCGCCTTTCCCTCACGGTACTGGTTC
>NZ_JBSWYM010000072.1:0-353 GCF_056161105.1 Pseudoalteromonas sp. AWH4_217
GGAATTGGTAGACGCGCTGGATTTAGGTTCCAGTATCTTCGGATGTGAGAGTTCAAGTCTCTCCTTCCGCACCATGTTCTCGATTAGAACTAAAATAATCAAATTTTCGTTGGAGTATCGCCAAGCGGTAAGGCAGCGGGTTTTGATCCCGCCATTCCCAGGTTCAAATCCTGGTACTCCAGCCAACTTTCTGAAGTTGAGGAATTGGCAGATGTCTTGAAATAGACGCTGGATTTAGGTTCCAAATACTCCAGATAATATAATGCGGAAGTGGCGGAATTGGTAGACGCGCTGGATTTAGGTTCCAGTATCTTCGGATGTGAGAGTTCAAGTCTCTCCTTCCGCACCATGTT
>NZ_JBSWYM010000073.1:0-331 GCF_056161105.1 Pseudoalteromonas sp. AWH4_217
CAGCTCCGTTGTCCTATGCCCCCTCCCAGTCATCCCGTGCTCGACACGGGATCTACTCACAGGCGACTCCGCAAGATGGAATTACTCAGATGCAAAACACCTCTCGTTACTATCTGTGGTATGTGTGTTGTATTTGGAATGGTTCCCGGCTCGGAGGCCGGGATGACGGGCTTGGTGTGCAGGTAAGGAGTACTAGATGCGATGACCGTATTGCCTTTTGGGTGGTTCCCGGCTCGGGGACCGGGATGACAGGCTTTGAGTGCAGAATAGCGGGCTTGGGATGCTGACAAGATATACTAGATTCGCTGAGCGTATTGCCTTTTGGGTGGTT
>NZ_JBSWYM010000074.1:0-325 GCF_056161105.1 Pseudoalteromonas sp. AWH4_217
CTGGATGGGTTATTAGAAGAAGAGCCTGAGGCTGAACCCGCAGAAGACATGCTGGCAGAAGAGCCGGACGAGCTGGATGGGTTATTAGAAGAAGAGCCTGAGGCCGAACCCGCAGAAGACATGCTGGCAGAAGAGCCGGACGATCTGGATGGGTTATTAGAAGAAGAGCCTGAGGCGGAACCCGCAGAAGACATGCTGGCGGAAGAGCCGGATGATCTGGATGGGTTATTAGAGGAAGAGCCTGAGGCCGAACCCGCAGAAGACATGCTGGCGGAAGAGCCGGACGATCTGGATGGGTTATTAGAAGAAGAGCCTGAGGCTGAAC
>NZ_JBSWYM010000075.1:0-321 GCF_056161105.1 Pseudoalteromonas sp. AWH4_217
GATCCCGCATCAAGTGCGGGATGACAGGGAGTTGTGCGGGATGACCGCGTATAGGGTCATTTCGGTGTTAGATTGACCTCCAGTACCAAAGAGTCCCCATGACGAAGTATGAGTTCATTCCGGTGTTAGATTGGCCTCCAGTACCAAAGCGTCCCCATGACGAAGTATGAGTTCATTCCGGTGTTAGATTGGCCTCCAGTACCAAAGAGTCCCCATGACGAAGTATGAGTTCATTCCGGTGTTAGATTGGCCTCCAGTACCAAAGCGTCCCCAGCTCCTCACCTACCCTCGTCATCCCGGCCAGCGAGCCGGGAACCATTC
>NZ_JBSWYM010000076.1:0-319 GCF_056161105.1 Pseudoalteromonas sp. AWH4_217
GAGCGGGTCATTAGCTCAGTTGGTAGAGCAGTGGACTTTTAATCCATTGGTCGATGGTTCGAGTCCATCATGACCCACCATTCAAATTTGGTGTATTATTTAAATAATCTCGAGCGGGTCATTAGCTCAGTTGGTAGAGCAGTGGACTTTTAATCCATTGGTCGATGGTTCGAGTCCATCATGACCCACCATTCACATTCGGTGTATTATTTAAGTAACTTTCGAGCGGGTCATTAGCTCAGTTGGTAGAGCAGTGGACTTTTAATCCATTGGTCGATGGTTCGAGTCCATCATGACCCACCATTCAAATTTGGTGTAT
>NZ_JBSWYM010000077.1:0-318 GCF_056161105.1 Pseudoalteromonas sp. AWH4_217
TGTACGACCGTAGCTCAGTTGGTTAGAGCACCACCTTGACATGGTGGGGGTCGGTGGTTCGAATCCACTCGGTCGTACCAACTTATTTGATAAGTCACAATGCACATCCCTGTACGACCGTAGCTCAGTTGGTTAGAGCACCACCTTGACATGGTGGGGGTCGGTGGTTCGAATCCACTCGGTCGTACCAACTTATTTGATAAGTCACAATGCACATCCCTGTACGACCGTAGCTCAGTTGGTTAGAGCACCACCTTGACATGGTGGGGGTCGGTGGTTCGAATCCACTCGGTCGTACCAACTTATTTGATAAGTCAC
>NZ_JBSWYM010000078.1:0-314 GCF_056161105.1 Pseudoalteromonas sp. AWH4_217
CAGCTCCGTTGTCCTATGCCCCCTCCCAGTCATCCCGTGCTCGACACGGGATCTACTCACAGGCGACTCCGCAAGATGGAATTACTCAGATACAAAACACCTCTCGTTACTATCTGTGGTATGTGTGTTGTATTTGGAATGGTTCCCGGCTCGGAGGCCGGGATGACGGGCTTTGAGTGCAGAATAGCGGGCTTGGGATGCTGACAAGATATACTAGATTCGCTGACCGTATTGCCTTTTGGGTGGTTCACGGCTCGGGGGCCGGGATGACAGGCTTTGAGTGCAGAATAGCGGGCTTGGGATGCTGACAAGGT
>NZ_JBSWYM010000079.1:0-301 GCF_056161105.1 Pseudoalteromonas sp. AWH4_217
CGTAGTCAGGTACGCTATCCAGCTGAAACACAAACCCCAAATTACAGGCACAAAAAAACCGACTTTCGTCGGTTGATTGCTCACTTCTTAAATAAGAAGTGGCGGACGCGGGAGGATTCGAACCTCCGACCGCCTGGTTCGTAGCCAGGTACTCTATCCAGCTGAGCTACGCGTCCGTTTTATCATGTTTAACACTTGATGTGTGCTTCTTTTTTATTTAACCACTTAAGAGAAGTGGCGGACGCGGGAGGATTCGAACCTCCGACCGCCTGGTTCGTAGCCAGGTACTCTATCCAGCTGA
>NZ_JBSWYM010000080.1:0-300 GCF_056161105.1 Pseudoalteromonas sp. AWH4_217
CAGATGGTAAGTACGCTTTCGGAAATAATCTGACAACGTCTGATTTGGAAAAAATTCGTTCTTCCTGGGGATATCAGGACCGAGTAGAAAGCGCGCCTAAATTTATCGACGTACCAACTTGTAGGAGTACCTACGTGCAAAACGGCATTGAATATCCAGGCTGCGTGGAACCCGCCTCTTGGTCCCCCACATTATCTAATGATCCCTCGAGAATAGGCTGGCAGGCAGCACTTGATAGTTCTTATTGCTGGGCCGCACGTGGCACCTATAAACCAGGCTCTATGGGATCTGCTTTGTGTA
>NZ_JBSWYM010000081.1:0-292 GCF_056161105.1 Pseudoalteromonas sp. AWH4_217
TTTAGTTAAAAACTAAAATTAAGCTTTCTTAGGACGAACCAGAACGTCTACCAAAGTCCAGGATGTTTTCTTAGGGATTTTGGCGGTGACGTACATTCACGGATGTCGCCCTATTCAGACGACCCTTTACATGTACTGAGCGCCCCAAACGCAAAAGCCCCGACCAAAGGCCGGGGCTTTTCAAAAGTTTAATTTAGTTAGAAACTAAAATTAAGCTTTCTTAGGACGAACCAGAACGTCTACCAAAGTCCAGGATGTTTTCTTAGGGATTTTGGCGGTGACGCACATTCAC
>NZ_JBSWYM010000082.1:0-286 GCF_056161105.1 Pseudoalteromonas sp. AWH4_217
GTCATGATGGACTCGAACCATCGACCAATGGATTAAAAGTCCACTGCTCTACCAACTGAGCTAATGACCCGCTCGGTGTTAAAGTGCCATTGATTCATCCTGAAGGCTGGGCCCGGCTCGTCGTCCTGACTCGCGTTCGAAAACTGCGAAGCGGTGCTTCGTTTTTCTCACCCAACTGAGCTAATGACCCGCTCGAAGTTACTTAAGTGATACACCAAATTTGAATGGTGGGTCATGATGGACTCGAACCATCGACCAATGGATTAAAAGTCCACTGCTCTACCAA
>NZ_JBSWYM010000083.1:0-284 GCF_056161105.1 Pseudoalteromonas sp. AWH4_217
GCAAGGAGTATGTTTGAGCCGGCGTATTTACTACACGTAAAGTGTGGCTTTCCTGCAGCGGCTCCAGGTTTACCCTGCTCTACCACACCTCAAACAGCAACTCCATTGTCATCCCGCACGCGATGCGGGATCCATTTAAACCTGTTTTTCGGTGCTGAGTAGGTTTGTTTCGGTGTATTCGTCATACGTACGGTGTGGTCTGTTGGTAGATCCCGCATCAAGTGCGGGATGACGGTAGTGTAGATCTGTTTGAATGGAGAAATACATGACACTTCGTCAGAAAT
>NZ_JBSWYM010000084.1:0-284 GCF_056161105.1 Pseudoalteromonas sp. AWH4_217
GCTCGACTTGCATGTGTTAGGCCTGCCGCCAGCGTTCAATCTGAGCCATGATCAAACTCTTCAATTAAAAGTTTTTTGAAACCGAAGTTTCATGCTCATTGAATTCTGATTTTGATTTCCCACCTATAAAAGATGAGATATCGAATTGACTGTGCTGAAACAAGTAAACTTGTTTCCGTTGGTCACTCAGTTCAATTGAGACTCTAAATTTGTTTGCGTCATCTAGCGAACTAGAATCTGCTGTTAGAACTCAACCTGTACGAGTGCCCACACAGATGATTGCT
>NZ_JBSWYM010000085.1:0-277 GCF_056161105.1 Pseudoalteromonas sp. AWH4_217
TGGTTCACGGCTCGGGGGCCGGGATGACAGGCTTTGAGTGCAGAATAGCGGGCTTGGGATGCTGACAAGGTATACTAGATTCGCTGAGCGTATTGCCTTTTGGATGGTTCACGGCTCGGGAGCCGGGATGACAGGGTTTTGAGTGCGGAATAATTGAATACATCATGTACTCCGTCATCTAAACGCCAGCTCCGTTGTCCTATGCCCCCTCCCAGTCATCCCGTGCTCGACACGGGATCTACTCACAGGCGACTCCGCAAGATGGAATTACTCAGAT
>NZ_JBSWYM010000086.1:0-275 GCF_056161105.1 Pseudoalteromonas sp. AWH4_217
GTTGGTAGAGCAGTGGACTTTTAATCCATTGGTCGATGGTTCGAGTCCATCATGACCCACCATTCAAATTTGGTGTATCACTTAAGTAACTCTCGAGCAGGTCATTAGCTCAGTTGGGTGAGAAAAACGAAGCACCGCTTCGCAGTTTTCGAACGCGAGTCAGGACGACGACGCCGGAACCAAGCGTCAGGACGACTTAATGGCACTTTAACACCGAGCGGGTCATTAGCTCAGTTGGTAGAGCAGTGGACTTTTAATCCATTGGTCGATGGTTC
>NZ_JBSWYM010000087.1:0-274 GCF_056161105.1 Pseudoalteromonas sp. AWH4_217
GGTTTGAGTTTTCGTTGGAGTATCGCCAAGCGGTAAGGCAGCGGGTTTTGATCCCGCCATTCCCAGGTTCAAATCCTGGTACTCCAGCCATCTCTTCTGAGATAAAAATGCGGAAGTGGCGGAATTGGCCAGATGTCTTGAACTAGACGCTGGATTTAGGTTCCAATATCAAAGCAAAAAAATATGCGGAAGTGGCGGAATTGGTAGACGCGCTGGATTTAGGTTCCAGTATCTTCGGATGTGAGAGTTCAAGTCTCTCCTTCCGCACCATGTT
>NZ_JBSWYM010000088.1:0-268 GCF_056161105.1 Pseudoalteromonas sp. AWH4_217
ATAATCTATCATCCTCAATCCATGAGTAATACCTAAAGGTAGACGGCGTACATTCCGCACGCCAGTTTAGGGTGGGTGTCCTTGTAACTTTCCTTGGCCAGAGCCAGTAATTTTTCCTCGACCCAGTCTCGTCGATGTTCATATGACTTACCCGTTAAACGGTCTTCACCACACAAGAATGCGCGCCGCACACACCGGGAAATACAGTGGTAGTATTTGGTATCCGATAAGCTGACCTGCCTCTTCCTTGCCATTGGCATAATCTATC
>NZ_JBSWYM010000089.1:0-265 GCF_056161105.1 Pseudoalteromonas sp. AWH4_217
ATCCCCTTTTCGGGTTCTCAGTTGATGAATACGAGTGTTATATAGATTTAAATAAGCGAGAAACCGCGAGAGGTGGCTTCATGGGTGAGGAATTTCAGCAGAAACAGTAGTTTTTGCATACTACGTAGCACGGTTAAGCACTGCTTGAGTGTGACAGTCATCATTTGAACTTTGGGTAGTGGCTTATGCTAGCCCAATAAGCGCTCACAATTGATTAGATTGGGGCGTCGCCTTTTTTGCAGATGCGCACAGTATTCAGTCATTG
>NZ_JBSWYM010000090.1:0-263 GCF_056161105.1 Pseudoalteromonas sp. AWH4_217
GGTTTGAGTTTTCGTTGGAGTATCGCCAAGCGGTAAGGCAGCGGGTTTTGATCCCGCCATTCCCAGGTTCAAATCCTGGTACTCCAGCCATTGGCTATGTAGCTCAGCTGGTTAGAGCACATCACTCATAATGATGGGGTCCCCTGTTCAAATCAGGGCATAGCCACCACGTTGCGGAAGTGGCGGAATTGGTAGACGCGCTGGATTTAGGTTCCAGTATCTTCGGATGTGAGAGTTCAAGTCTCTCCTTCCGCACCATGTTC
>NZ_JBSWYM010000091.1:0-261 GCF_056161105.1 Pseudoalteromonas sp. AWH4_217
TCTAAGTCGCCAATCACCCTGAGTATCTTTATTAGAATACCAAGTACCACTATAGTCACTAATATTAGTCTGAGAACCTACATAGTAACGGATTTCACCGCTCATCGGCGTAGTTATCTGGAAGCTAACTAGCTTACCGTTAGAAATGGTCGAGCCGGATAATGAAACATCGCAGACACCCATTCAAAAACTTGTCTGCTATGCCTCCGCCATCTAAGCTTTTAACCTGCTCCAAGGACAAGGACGAAGCAAATGCCAATG
>NZ_JBSWYM010000092.1:0-261 GCF_056161105.1 Pseudoalteromonas sp. AWH4_217
ACAGTTTTAACTTCGCCAGAAGTTAAGTAATACTAAAGTAGACGCTAATAAATTCTTGCGAATTTATCGGCATTTTTCTTTCGAAAACTCTTATAGAACAACAATTTTCATTGTCATTCCGAGAATTTAATATCAGCTTTCCAAATTTTTAAAGAGCAATATCACTCGGCAAGTAAACTCACCAAGCAACAATCATCTGTGTGGACACTTCGAACAAATTAGTTCTAAGTCGATAAGGAGGTGATCCAGCCCCAGGTTCCC
>NZ_JBSWYM010000093.1:0-258 GCF_056161105.1 Pseudoalteromonas sp. AWH4_217
GCAAGGAGTATGTTTGAGCCGGCGTATTTACTACACGTAAAGTGTGGCTTTCCTGCAGCGGCTCCAGGTTTACCCTGCTCTACCACACCTCCAACAACAACTCCATTGTCATCCCGCACGCGATGCGGGATCCATTTAAACCCGTTTTTCAGTGCTGAGTAGGTTTACTTCGATGTATTTGTCATGCCTGCGATGTGGTCTGTTGGTAGATCCCGCATCAAGTGCGGGGTGAATTGCGACCGAAGCACCGCTTCGCAG
>NZ_JBSWYM010000094.1:0-257 GCF_056161105.1 Pseudoalteromonas sp. AWH4_217
TGTAGGCCTGTTTGAATGGAGAAATGTCAGCGTTCTCACCTAAAATATTTTTAAACCCAAACGCAAAAAAGCCCGACTCTTTCGAATCGGGTTTTGATGTACAAGGAGGTACGAATGTCGATGATATTCATGGATGAATGTCTTTCGTCGACCTCTTATAAGGCCCTGGCAATGTCCTACTTTCACATGGGTGAATTGCGACCGAAGCACCGCTTCGCAGCGCAATGAACGCGAGGCATGGACGCCGAGCCGGGAGC
>NZ_JBSWYM010000095.1:0-256 GCF_056161105.1 Pseudoalteromonas sp. AWH4_217
GCTGAGCGTATTGCCTTTTGGATGGTTCACGGCTCGGGAGCCGGGATGACAGGGTTTTGAGTGCGGAATAATTGAGTACATCATGCACTCCATCATCTAAACGCCAGCTCCGTTGTCCTATGCCCCCTCCCAGTCATCCCGTGCTCGACACGGGATCTACTCACAGGCGACGCCGCTAGATGGAATTACTCAGGAGGAAAACACCTCCCATTTCCATCTGTGGTATGTGTGTTGTATTTGGACTGGTTCACGGCTC
>NZ_JBSWYM010000096.1:0-254 GCF_056161105.1 Pseudoalteromonas sp. AWH4_217
ATAAATTGACTATGTTAGTCACTCATAAGAAATTGAGACTCTAAATTTGTTTGCGTCATCTAGCGAACTAGAATCTGCTGTTAGAACTCAATCTGTACGAGTGCCCACACAGATGATTGCTTCATATTTTTAAAGAACAGTATAACTAACCTTGGTTAGTTATCGCAGCCTCGCTGCGAAGTGGAGCGCCATATTAACCGCTTCACTTTTAAAGTCAACTAGAAAATTTAATTTTTCTTAATTAAGCTTTCCGT
>NZ_JBSWYM010000097.1:0-247 GCF_056161105.1 Pseudoalteromonas sp. AWH4_217
TATAAACCAGGCTCTATGGGATCTGCTTTGTGTACCGGTAGTAAAGAACCAAACGGTACTCAGTGGGCATTGCTCTGGATGCGCTAGTCTACTGAGGTGGCGATAGTGTAGTACAGGCCGTCAAAACTGTGACTACGAATGTTTACTAGGACTGTCTACCAGGACAGCCACCTAAAAAGGGTGTACTTTTATCTGGACCAAAGTGCACCCATTGCCAAACAAGATTTAAAGTGGATGCCGGAGGGAA
>NZ_JBSWYM010000098.1:0-243 GCF_056161105.1 Pseudoalteromonas sp. AWH4_217
GGCTAGATCACCGGGTTTCGGGTCTATACCCTGCAACTTAAGCGCCCAGTTAAGACTCGCTTTCGCTACGGCTCCCCTAAATGGTTAACCTCGCTACAGAATATAAGTCGCTGACCCATTATACAAAAGGTACGCAGTCACATAACAAGTATGCTCCTACTGCTTGTACGTACACGGTTTCAGGTTCTATTTCACTCCCCTCACAGGGGTTCTTTTCGCCTTTCCCTCACGGTACTGGTTCAC
>NZ_JBSWYM010000099.1:0-239 GCF_056161105.1 Pseudoalteromonas sp. AWH4_217
ATCAGCGTTATACTCGATGTAGTAGTCAACACCACCTGCAACCTGGCTTACTGCCACTTGATTCATTTCTTTCATAACTGTCTCCAAAAAAACTGTGACTTAGAATTTGATGCTGAAGCCAACACCGATCGTTTTGTTATCGGCGTTATACTCGATGTAGTAGTCAACACCACCTGCAACCTGGCTTACTGCCACTTGACTCATTTCTTTCATAACTGTCTCCAAAAAAACTGTGACTT
>NZ_JBSWYM010000100.1:0-238 GCF_056161105.1 Pseudoalteromonas sp. AWH4_217
GAGTGATTCATGACTGGGGTGAAGTCGTAACAAGGTAGCCCTAGGGGAACCTGGGGCTGGATCACCTCCTTATCGACTTAGAACTAATTTGCACGGCCGAGATTGTTCCTGACAATCTATCGGCATGACCTCCTTCCCTGGAGGCCTAAGTGTCCACACAGATGATTGTTGATTAGAATTAGAGAACACAAACATTGTTTGGGTCTGTAGCTCAGCTGGTTAGAGCGCACGCCTGATA
>NZ_JBSWYM010000101.1:0-236 GCF_056161105.1 Pseudoalteromonas sp. AWH4_217
CGGCATTTTTCTTTCGAAAACTCTATAGAACAACAATTTTCATTGTCATTCCGAGAATTTAATATCAGCTTTCCAAATTTTTAAAGAGCAAGAGAATGACTTCTCAGAGTTAAAAACTCTCAGTTTCTTATTTAAAGTCACTGTATTAAGAGTGTTTATCTATGAGGAGTAGGTAGTAAAGTGGTGGAGCTAAGCAGGATCG
The DNA here is from genome assembly GCF_056161105.1 of Pseudoalteromonas sp. AWH4_217. Taxonomy (NCBI): domain Bacteria; kingdom Pseudomonadati; phylum Pseudomonadota; class Gammaproteobacteria; order Alteromonadales; family Pseudoalteromonadaceae; genus Pseudoalteromonas; species Pseudoalteromonas sp. AWH4_217. The sequence goes on from NZ_JBSWYM010000101.1 coordinate 203, forward strand.
AACTGCTGACCTCCTGCGTGCAAGGCAGGCGCTC
>NZ_JBSWYM010000102.1:0-235 GCF_056161105.1 Pseudoalteromonas sp. AWH4_217
AGCAAGGAGTATGTTTGAGCCGGCGTATTTACTACACGTAAAGTGTGGCTTTCCTGCAGCGGCTCCAGGTTTACCCTGCTCTACCACACCTTCAACAACAACTCCGTTGTCATCCCGCACGCGATGCGGGATCCATTTAAACCTGTTTTTCAGTGCTGAGTAGGTTTGCTTCGATGTATTTGTCATGCCTGCGATGTGGTCTGTTGGTAGATCCCGCATCAAGTGCGGGATGACG
>NZ_JBSWYM010000103.1:0-235 GCF_056161105.1 Pseudoalteromonas sp. AWH4_217
TAAAGTGCCATTAAGTCGTCCTGACGGTTGGTTCCGGCGTCGTCGTCCTGACTCGCGTTCGAAAACTGCGAAGCGGTGCTTCGTTTTTCTCACCCAACTGAGCTAATGACCCGCTCGAAAGTTACTTAAGTATTACACCAAATGTGAATGGTGGGTCATGATGGACTCGAACCATCGACCAATGGATTAAAAGTCCACTGCTCTACCAACTGAGCTAATGACCCGCTCGGTGTTA
>NZ_JBSWYM010000104.1:0-233 GCF_056161105.1 Pseudoalteromonas sp. AWH4_217
TTCTTATTAAGAAGTGAGCAATCAACCGACGAAAGTCGGTTTTTTTGTGCCTGTAATTTGGGGTTTGTGTTTCAGCTGGATAGCGTACCTGGCTACGAACCAGGCGGTCGGAGGTTCACTCTCCACAAAAGACGTCCCGCGTCCGCCACTTCTTATTTAAGAAGTGAGCAATCAACCGACGAAAGTCGGTTTTTTTGTGTCTGAAATTTGGTGTGAGTTACTTCAGCTGGATA
>NZ_JBSWYM010000105.1:0-231 GCF_056161105.1 Pseudoalteromonas sp. AWH4_217
ACAACTCCCTGTCATCCCGCACTTGATGCGGGATCTACTTACCGGCGGCTCGGTTTGGCAATCTTTACTCAGTAAAAAGCGCACTGCATCTTGTTTTCTGACACTCAGCGTTATTATCTGTAGGACTTGAATTGACTGGCGAATGGTTCCCGGCTCGCTGGCCGGGATGACGAGGGTAGGTGAGGAGCTGGGGACGCTTTGGTACTGGAGGCCAATCTAACACCGGAATGA
>NZ_JBSWYM010000106.1:0-224 GCF_056161105.1 Pseudoalteromonas sp. AWH4_217
AGAGCGCCTGCCTTGCACGCAGGAGGTCAGCAGTTCGATCCTGCTTAGCTCCACCACTTTACTACCTACTCCTCATAGATAAACACTCTTACCAACGACTTGGTAATCTGAGAGTTTTTAACTCTGAGAAGTCATTCTCTTGCTCTTTAAAAATTTGGAAAGCTGATATTAAATTCTCGGAATAACAATGAAAATTGTTGTTCTATAGAGTTTTCGAAAGAAAA
>NZ_JBSWYM010000107.1:0-210 GCF_056161105.1 Pseudoalteromonas sp. AWH4_217
CCCATGCCGAACTCAGTAGTGAAACGAAATAGCGCCGATGATAGTGTGGGGTTTCCCATGTGAAAGTAGGACATCGCCAGGGCCTTATAAGAGAAACCCGTTGCAGAAATGCAGCGGGTTTTTTGCTATGTGCGATTTAAAAAGATGTAGACAGAATGGCGTTGTCTATTCGTCCATGAAGCTGGTATCTAGCAGTCTTTGGACACACTT
>NZ_JBSWYM010000108.1:0-210 GCF_056161105.1 Pseudoalteromonas sp. AWH4_217
ACAACTCCCTGTCATCCCGCACTTGATGCGGGATCTACTTACCGGCGGCTCGGTTTGGCAATCTTTACTCAGTAAAAAGCGCACTGCATCTCGTTATCTGACACTCAGCGTTATTATCTGTAGGACTTGAATTGACTGCAGAATGGTTCCCGGCTCGCTGGCCGGGATGACGAGGGTAGGTGAGGAGCTGGGGACGCTTTGGTACTGGAG
>NZ_JBSWYM010000109.1:0-210 GCF_056161105.1 Pseudoalteromonas sp. AWH4_217
GCGTCCATGCCTCGCGTTCATTGCGCTGCGAAGCGGTGCTTCGGTCGCAATTCACCCATGTGAAAGTAGGACATTGCCAAGCTCCTAATAAAAGAAAGCCCGATTCGAAAGAGTCGGGCTTTTTTGCTATGTGTGATTTAAAAAGATGTAGACAGAATGGCGTTGTCTATTCGTCCATGAAGCTGGTATCTAGCAGTCTTTGGACACACT
>NZ_JBSWYM010000110.1:0-208 GCF_056161105.1 Pseudoalteromonas sp. AWH4_217
CGGAAGTGGCGGAATTGGTAGACGCGCTGGATTTAGGTTCCAGTATCTTCGGATGTGAGAGTTCAAGTCTCTCCTTCCGCACCATGTTCTTTTAAGTCAGAACTAAAAAAGCTTTAATTTCGTTGGAGTATCGCCAAGCGGTAAGGACAGAAGAGAGAGGTTTTGATCCCTCACTCATCCACCCCCAGATTCAAATCCTGGGACCAAC
>NZ_JBSWYM010000111.1:0-204 GCF_056161105.1 Pseudoalteromonas sp. AWH4_217
AAGTCACAGTTTTTTTGGAGACAGTTATGAAAGAAATGAGTCAAGTGGCAGTAAGCCAGGTTGCAGGTGGTGTTGACTACTACATCGAGTACAACGCTGATAACAAAACGATTGGTGTTGGCTTCAGCATCAAATTCTAAGTCACAGTTTTTTTGGAGACAGTTATGAAAGAAATGAGTCAAGTGGCAGTAAGCCAGGTTGCAG
>NZ_JBSWYM010000112.1:0-202 GCF_056161105.1 Pseudoalteromonas sp. AWH4_217
ACAGCGCAGCGACATTAAGTCGCACTGTTCTTTAAAAATATGAAGCAATCATCTGTGTGGGCACTCGTACAGATTGAGTTCTAACAGCGAAGCTACTTTGGTAGTGACGCAAAAAATTTAGAGTCTCAATTTCTTATGAGTGACTAACATAGTCAATTTATACAGAATTCATTGAGCACGAAACTTCGGTTTCAAAAAACTT